>NZ_JBRREA010000009.1:0-126252 GCF_056759975.1 Stenotrophomonas sp. STEN031 | reverse complement strand
GGCCGGCACCGAAGACCATCCCGCTCGTGCGTCGCGGCCCCGCCGCAAGCGGCTTCGGTGCGCCTCCGGTCAGCCGCCCGGCGGGGCGGGCCCCCCCACTACCGGCACCAGCTGCCAATCCTGATCCGTCTTCACCCGCTTCCACCGATGGAGTGCCGGCATTCGGCTGCCAGCATTGATCGTGGCGTCAGTGGAGATGGAAATGGCCGTTCAACCGGGCACCAATCGCCCATCGCGCCCCGAGGGAAGCATCGTGCTCGCCGGCAAGGCGACGGCCATTTGCTTCCTGGTCGGCATCTGCATGGCCATCCTGGCACCGGGTTTGCCCCCGGCGTCCCTGCGATGGCTGGCACTGCTGGCAGGAATGCTGCTCTGGTTGGCAACGCCGCGATGGCGCTGGCTGGGTGCAGTGCTGGCCGGGCTGGGCTGGACCTGCCTGCAGGCAGGCTGGAGCTTGGAGCAGCAGTTGCCTGTGGCCAGGGAGGCGCAGGAGCTGACACTGACAGGCGTTGTAAGCACGCTTCCTCAGCATGAGAGCCGACGCACGCGGTTCCAACTGCGCCTGGATACCCACGTGGATATCCCTGCGGACTTGCGCGGACGGCTGTTGCAGGTTTCCTGGTACGACCCGTTTGCTGCAACGGAACCCGGCCCGCGGATGCAACTGCGCGCGGGTGAACGTTGGCAGATGAATCTGCGCCTGCGCGCGCCGCGCGGGTTGGTCAATCCAGGTGGCTTCGATGCGGAGCGTTACGCACTGGCGCAGGGCATCGCCGCCAGCGGCATCGTCCGTCAGTCGCCGCCGCCGTTGCGGGTGGGGGCGGCAGGTGGCCTGGCGGCTTGGCGTGAACGCATGGCCGCGCGGATAGTGGCACAGGTGCCGGCGGCATCCTCGCGTTATGTGCAGGCCTTGGCCTTGGGCGATACGCGTGGACTGGGCGAGGCTGACTGGCAGGTGCTGCGCGCGACCGGCTTGACCCATCTGATCGCGATCTCCGGCTTCCACGTTGGAATGGTCGCGCTGTGCGCCGCTTGGCTGGTGGCCGGGCTTTGGCGCTTGCTGCCTTGGTGCGGGCACTATTGCCCGCGTCCGCTGGCTGTCGCAATCGGTGCACTGTGCGGTGCCGGCGCGTATGCGGCGGTGGCTGGCTTTGGATTGCCGACGGTGCGCACCGTGTTGATGGTTGCCGTGGTGATGCTGGCACGGCTCGGTCGCCGACCGGTCGACGTTGCCGGCGCCTTGGCCCTGGCGGCCTTGGTGGTGTTGTGGCTGGCGCCCTTGTCGGTGCTGACCGCTGGTTTCTGGCTCAGTTTTGCCGGGGTGGCGTGGCTGCTTTGGTGCCTGCCGGAGCGCGTCCACTGGCTGCGTGGTTTTCTGTCCGCACAGCGGGTGGCGACCTTGGGTCTATTGCCGCTGACTGTAATGCTGTTCGGGCAGGCCTCGGCGATCGGGCCACTGGCCAATTTGGTGGCGATCCCCTGGTGGAGCCTGGTAGTGGTGCCGTTGGCGCTGGTCGGCACTGGCCTGGAGGCGGCTGTTGCTGGTGCAGGTGGCATGGCCTGGCGCGCCTCGGCATGGTGTTTCGATCAGAGCTGGCCCTTGTTCCAGATGTTGGGCGACGCCCGCTATTCATTGTGGTGGCTGCCCGAATCAAGGTGGTTTGCCTTGCCGCTGGCCTTGCTGGCGGCGGCATGGGCATTGCTGCCTGCCGGGGTCCCGGGCAAGGGCATGGCCTTGCTGTTGTGGTTGCCGCTGTGCCTGCCATGGCGTGACCGGCCCGGATCCGGTGAATTCGAGCTGGTTGCGCTGGACGTGGGACAGGGTCTGGCGGTGCTGTTGCGTACCCAGCATCACGCGCTGTTGTTCGATACCGGGCCGGCGGTGGCGGATGGTTTCGATGCGGGAGAGCGGGTAGTGGTCCCTGCGCTGCGTGCCTTGGGTGTTCGCCGTCTGGACCGACTGGTGGTCAGCCATGGTGATCACGACCATGCGGGTGGATCGGCGGCGGTCACCAACGTGCTGCCCCCGGCCAGTGTGTTGATGCCGCCTGGCCTGACGTTGGCGGCTGCTGGTGCGGCGGCGACCTGCGAGGCAGGCCAGGTCTGGCAATGGGACGGTGTGCGCTTCGAGTTTCTACACCCGCCGCCGGATTTCCCCTATCTCGGCAACGAGTCGAGTTGTGTGTTGCGGGTGCAGGGCCGCTACGGTGCGGCGTTGTTGAGCGGCGACATCGGCGAAGTGATAGAGCGGCGTCTGCTCAAACAGGTGCCGGCAAAGCTGGATACGGACGTGGTAGTGGTCGCCCACCACGGTAGTGGTGGTTCATCCAGCGCCGGCTTTGTCCGCGCCGCGGGCGCGCGTCTGGCATTGATCTCCAATGGCCACGGCAACCGCTTTGGCCACCCGCGCGGTGACGTAGTGGCGCGTTGGCAGCGTTCCGGGGCGGAAGTACTGGCTACCGCCGATAGCGGGATGCTGCAGGTCTGGCTGCACGAGGAGGGGGTGCAGCTGCGTGAGCGCAGAATCTGGCGTTCAAGGCTATGGGACGCCGCTGAGCGGGCGCGGTCGGCTGCTATCCTATCTGACATCGAATAGGCGGCCACGGTGCCGGAGGGTTGAAACGTGTGGGAATTGGTCAAGGCCGGCGGATGGCCGATGGTGCCGTTGCTGCTGTTGGGCGTGCTGGCATTGGCAATCGTCCTGGAGCGTTTCTGGAGCCTGCGCCGTAACGAGGTGCTGCCACCGGGACTGGGTCAGGAGGTCCGCAACTGGGCCGCGCGCGGCAAGCTCGATGCCTCGCATATCGATTCCCTGCGCGCCAATTCGCCGCTCGGTGCCTTGCTGGCGGCGGCGCTCGAAGCACGCAACCGCCCGCGTGACCAGATCCGTGAACGGATCGAAGACACCGGTCGTCACCTGGTGCACCGGATGGGGCGCTTTCTCAATGCATTGGGCACCATTGCCTCGGCCGGTCCCTTGCTGGGCTTGCTGGGCACCGTGGTCGGCATGATCCAGATGTTCCTGGGCATCCTCGATCATGGCGTGGGCGATGTGGGCCAGCTGGCCGGCGGCATCGGCAAGGCGCTGGTGTGCACCGCGACTGGCATGATGGTCGCGATCCCGGCCTTGATGTTCCACCGCTACTTCCGTGGCCTGATTGATGGTTATGTGATCGAGATGGAGCAGGAAGCCAGCGCGTTGCTGGATGCGCTTGATGGCCGGCCGGCGGTGATGGCTGCCAGCAAGGCTGCCGCGCCGCGCCCGGCGGCAACCGAGAAGGCCTGAGCCCATGCGGATTGGTAGCAATCGTACGCAGGATGAGCCGCATATCGATCTGGTGCCCCTGATCGATGTGATCCTGGTGCTGATCATCTTCTTCGTGGTGACCACCACCTTTGATGCGCGTTCGACGCTGCAGGTGCAGTTACCCACGGCCAGTGACCAGAAGACCAGTGCGCCGCAGAGCGCCTTGAGCGTGTTGGTCAATGCCGACGGTCGTTACTTCGTCAATGACCAGGAAGTCCTGCGCACCGATATCGAGTCGCTCAAGCAGATCATCGCGCAGCTGGCCGGCGCGGATCGCGAGCAGACCGTGCTGCTGCGTGCGGATGCGCGGACGCCTTATCAGGCGGTCGTGACCGCACAGGATGCCTTGGGTCAGTTGGGGTTCCGGCGGATAGCGATTGCCACCGCACCGGAAGCCAAGCAATGAGTGACAACGCGTCGCCCTGGCAGGTCTACAAGCGTTTGCTCGGCTTTGCCAAGCCGTATCGACCGCTGCTGTTGATGGCCGGGCTGGGCATGCTGATCGAGGCGGCTGCGGGCAGCGGTTTCCTTGTGCTGATGAGCCCGATCACCAACAGTCTGGTGAATCCGCAGGACATCAACCAGTGGATGCCGTTGGCCGTCATTGGCTTGTTCCTGTTGCGAGGCGTGGCCGGCTATCTGACCGATATCGGCATGGGCAAGGCGGCACGCAGCATCGCGCGCGATTTCCGGGTGCTGGTGCTGGGCAAGTATCTGCGCTTGCCCGGTCAGCGCTTCGATGCCGAACCGGTGCCGTCGATGCTGGTGCGGCTGGGTTCGGACAGCGATCAGGTCGCGCAGGCTGCGATTGATGCGATGAAGGTTGTATTGCAGCAATCGCTGCAGGCGCTGGGATCGCTGGCGGTGATGTTGTACTACAGCTGGCAGGTGACGCTCGCGATCTTCGTGCTGGCGCCGCCGTTGGCATGGGTGATGAACAAGGTGGCCAAGCGCTACCGGCGCATCAGCCATCGCATCCAGGAAAGTGGGGCGGACCTGCTGCAGGCGGCGGACCAGGCCCTGTCCAGCCAGCAGGAAGTGAAGATCTACGGTGCGCAGCCGGCCGAGTTGGAGCGCTATACCGGGTTGGCCAATACCAATCTGCGCCTGGCGATGAAGGTTGAGGCAACGCGCAGCATTTCCTCGAGCATGGTGCAGCTGATCGGTGCGGTAGGCCTGGCTGCACTGCTTTTGATCGCCGGGCATGAGGCGGCTGCCGGGCGGCTGACGGTGGGTGATTTCGTCGGCCTGCTGATGGCGATGCTGGCGATCATTCCCGCACTGAAGCAGCTGACCAACGTGCAGAACATGACCCAGCGCGGCATCGCCTCGGCGCAGCGGCTGTTCCATGTCCTGGATGCGCAGGACGAAGTGGATAGCGGCAACCTGCCGCTGCAGCGCGCCAATGGCCTGCTGGAGTTCCGCAATGTCACCGCCCGCTATGCGGGGCAGGCCAAGCCTGCACTGGAAGACATCAGCTTCATCGCACGGCCGGGCACGGTAACCGCCATCGTTGGCCGTTCCGGCAGTGGCAAGTCGACCTTGATCAAGCTGATCCCGCGTTTCTATGAAATCGAGGCTGGGCAGATCCTGCTCGATGGGCATCCGTTGCAGGACTACAGGCTGGCCGATCTGCGTCGCCAGATCGCTTTGGTGGGCCAGCAGGTCACCTTGTTCAATGGCAGCATTGCCGAGAACGTCGCCTATGGTGAATTGCAGGAGCGTGGCCAGGCACAGTTGCAGAAGGCGATCGAGGGAGCCAATGCCAGCGAATTCGTCGAGCAGCTGCCGCAGGGCGTGGATGCGCCGGTGGGGGCCAAGGGCGGCCGCCTGTCCGGCGGTCAACGTCAGCGTCTGGCGATTGCGCGCGCAATGCTCAAGGACGCACCCATCCTGATCCTGGACGAGGCCACTGCCGCGCTGGACAACGAGTCCGAGCGGCTGGTGCAGGACGCGCTGCAGAAACTGATGCCCGACCGCACCACGCTGGTCATCGCCCATCGCCTGTCCACCATCGAGCATGCCGACCAGGTGCTGGTGATGGACCAGGGGCGCATCGTCGAACGGGGTACCCATGCCGAATTGTTGGCCTTGGGTGGTTTGTACGAACACCTGCATAGCATGCAGTTCCGCGACAGGCAGGAATGATGGCCAAGCAAGGACCGCAAACGCCGGCCTATTGGTATGGCGATGCGCCGGTGCCGTTGCCGGCCCGGTTGTTGGCGCCCCTGTATGGCGCGGTGACCGGTCTGCGCCGCAGCCTGTACCGACGCGGCTGGCTGCGCGCCCGGCAGGTGCCGGTTCCGGTGATCGTGGTCGGCAATATCACCGCCGGTGGTACCGGCAAGACGCCGTTGACCATCGAACTGGTCAATCGTCTGCGTGAAGCTGGCTGGAAGCCTGGTGTTGCCAGCCGCGGTTATGGCCGCGATGAGGTCGATAAGGCGCGCTGGGTTACTGCCGATATGGACGTGGGTCTGGGCGGCGATGAGCCGGTGCTGATCGCCTGGAAGACCGGCGTGCCGGTACGGGTGGACAAGGATCGGGTTGCGGCCGCCAAGGCCTTGCTGGAGGCCGGCTGCGACGTGGTGGTCTGCGATGACGGCCTGCAGCATTACCGTTTGGCCCGCGATATCGAGATCGAAGTCGTCGACGCGGTGCGTCGTTATGGCAACGGCAAGCTGTTGCCGGCCGGACCCTTGCGTGAACCCGCATCGCGCGCGGCGCATTGCGATTTCCGCGTGGTCAATCTGGGGCAGGCCAGCGATACGCATGCGGCGGTGGCCGACTCGGGATTTGGCGAGTGGGCAATGCGCTTGTCGATCGATGTGGCGCGGCCGTTGAAAGGTGGTCGCGACAAAGCGCTGAGGGCGTTCGCCGGGCAGCGCGTGCATGCGGTGGCTGGCATCGCCAACCCGCAGCGGTTCTTCCAGATGCTGCGCAGCCGCGATATCGGCGTCGTACCGCATGCCTTTGCCGATCATCATCGCTACACGGCGGAAGACCTGTCCTTCGGCAGCGAGTTGCCGGTATTGATGACTGAAAAAGACGCAGTCAAATGCCAGGGCTTCGCCACGGCATGGCACTACGCGGTACCGTTGCAGGCAGAATTGCCGGCGGCGTTCTGGGTGGCATTGCTCGACCGCTTGGGCAAGCTTGCCCGCGGCTGAGGCAGGCCGTTGTCGGTGTGTTGGAAGGAGTTGAAATGAGCGTTGTTCCTGAATTCGTGGTGGCCATTCCGGCGCGCTATGCCTCCACCCGTTTGCCCGGCAAACCCCTGGCGCTGATCGGCGGCGAGCCGATGGTGCTGCATGTGGCGCGCCGTGCGCTGGCGGCGGGCGCGCGCGAAGTCTGGGTGGCCACTGATGATGCGCGTATCGCGCAGGCGGTGGCGGGGCTGCCCGGTATTCATGTTGCGATGACTGACCCGGCACATGCCTCCGGTACTGACCGCCTTGCCGAGTGCGCGCGGCAGGCCGGCTGGGCCGACGATGTGATCGTGGTGAACCTGCAGGGTGATGAGCCGTTCGCCCCGGCGGCGGGAATCCAGGCGGTGGCGGCGATTCTTGCCGACAGCGGTGCGCCGATGTCGACGTTGGCGACCCGGGTGGAAGACGCCCCGACCCTGTTTGATCCCAACGTGGTCAAACTGGTGCGCACCACGCAGGGCGATGCCTTGTATTTCAGTCGTGCGCCGATTCCATGGCATCGTGACGGTTTCGCCCGCAGCCGCGACGTACTGCCATCGGGACAGTGGCTGCGGCATATCGGTATCTACGGTTACAGGGCTGGCTTCCTGCAGCAGTTCGCAGGGATGCCACCCGGTCATCTGGAACAGCTCGAATCGCTGGAGCAACTGCGAGTGCTCGAGGCTGGCTTCCGTATTGCCGTGGGCCTGTCCCCCGCACCGTTCCCACCGGGGATCGATACCCCGGAAGACCTGCAGCGTGCTGATGCGCAGGTGAGGGCAGGGCAGTGAAGTTGCTGGTGGTCTGCCTGGGCAATATCTGCCGGTCGCCGATGGGTGAAGGGATCTTGCATGCGCGGATTGCCGAGGCAGGTCTGGATAGCTGGGTGCAGGTTGATTCGGCCGGGACCTCGGGCCATTGGCATGCCGGACGCGGTCCGGATCCACGGGCCGTTGCCTGTGCCCGCGGCCATGGCGTGGATATCTCGGCACAGCGTGCCCGCCAATTGCTGGCCGAGGATTTCGAGGAATACGACCTGATCCTGTGCGCTGACGACGACAATCTGCGCGATGCCCGGGCATTGGCGCCTGGCGGACTGGAAGCGCGCGCGGTGCTGTGGTTGCCGTGGGCAGGCATCGATGGGGCGGATGGGGTGCCGGATCCCTATTACGGTGATGTGAGAGATTTCGAAACCAGCTGGGCATTGCTCGATGCTGCGGCCCAGGTCACGGTGCGCCGCCTGTCGCGGCGCGACGACTCCGGCATAATCCCTGCATGAACGAAAACCGCGTAACGGAACTGCCCACGTCCGCTATCTGGCTCAATGCAGCGCCTGCGACCTTGCAGGACATGCGTGGTCGCCCGCTGGTACTGGCCTTCGTCAACGGCGCCTCGGTGTGGTGCATGCAGCGGCTGGCCGAAGTCATGCGCTGGCAGGCGCGCAATCCTGGCCGGGTGCAGTTGCTCGTGGTGCAGGTGCCGCGGTTCGAATTCGAACGCGAACCGCAGCATGCGTTGAAGTTGCTGCGTCGGCAGGGCGTCAGCGCGCCGATCGTGCTGGACGCGCAATGGGATGCCTGGCGACGGTTCGAGGTGCAGTCTTGGCCAACCCTGCTGTTGCTCGACGCCTATGGGCAGGAACAGGAGCGCCTGGTCGGCTCGACCGGCGATCTGGAACGGGCCTTGAACAACCTGGGCGAAGGCCAGATGCGGCCGCTCGATGACGATGCCTATGGCATCCGCGAGATCAACGCCGAGCCGCGCCTGCCGCTGCTGTTCCCGGGCGGGCTGGTGGCCACGGCCGATCGTCTTTATGTGGCTGATACCGGTCACCATCGGGTGCTGGAGTGCAATCATGCAGGCCGGGTGTTGCGTCAGTTTGGGCTGGGCAGTGCCGACCTGATCAACGGTGGCGTCGGTGAGGCGGCCTTCAATCGACCGCAGGGCCTGGCCTTGGTGCGCGAGATCCTGTACGTGGCCGATACCGGCAACCACGCCTTGCGCAGTATCAACCTGATCAGTGGCCAGGTGGACACCTTGTGCGGTACCGGCCGTGCCGGTGATCCGCGCGCCGGTGTGCTGGCCCAGCCCTGGGACAGTCCGCTCAATCATCCGGCAGCGGTGGCGGTGGCGGACAACCAGGTCCATATCGCGATGGCGGGTGACAACCATATCTGGAGCTACGACCTGGGCACCCGTGAGCTGCGCTGGCGGGCCGGTGCCGGCGCGGTGGAAGTGCGCGATGGCAGCGGCCATCTGGCCGCGTTCGCGCAGCCCAGCAGCCTGGTCGCGGTGCAGCAGACCTTGTATGTCTGCGACGCGCTCGGCTCGGCAATCCGTTCGGTGCAGCTGCGCGGTGACCTGGTGCAGACCCTGGTCGGGCAGGGGCCGTGGGAGTCGGGCAATGTTGATGGCCCGCGGCTGCGTGCACGCCTGCAGTACCCGTTGGCATTGGCAATGGGGCCGGATTCGCCGCTGCTGTGGATTGCTGATGCCGGCAATGGTTCGCTGCGTACCCTGCGCCTGGGCGGTGGTGACCTGTCCACCGTCAACCTGCCGCGTCGCCTGCATGGCCCCGCCGCGCTGGCGGTGGCCGCCGGGGCGATCTGGATTGCCGAGGCCGACGCGCATGCGGTGCTGCGTTTTGATCCACTCAGCGGTGAACTGAGTGAAGTGCCGATTGAAGGATGACCGACGTCGTTGCCAATGAGTTCGATGGCAAGGCCTTCGCGGCGGCGCTGAGTACCGCGCCTGGTGTGTACCGGATGTACGCTGCCGACGATACCTTGCTGTACGTGGGCAAGGCCGGCGCGCTGCGCAAGCGCGTAGGCAGCTATTTCAACGGCTCGCCGAAGAGCCGGCGCATCATGATGATGCTGTCGCAGGTGGCGCGGATGGATGTCACCGTGACCCGCACCGAGGCCGAAGCACTGCTGCTGGAAAACCAGCTGATCAAGTCGCTGAACCCGCGTTACAACGTGTCGTTGCGTGATGACAAAACCTATCCGCAGGTGTTGCTGACCCGCGAGCAATGGCCACGGATCGCCCTGCATCGCGGTCCGCGTGCGGTGCCCGGGCGCTATTACGGGCCGTATCCGGGCGTCGGCGCGGTGCGTGAAACGCTGAACCTGATGCACAAGCTGTTCAAGTTGCGCAGCTGCGAAGACAGCGTGTTCCGCAACCGCTCGCGGCCCTGCCTGCAGTACCAGATTGGTCGTTGCAGCGCTCCCTGTGTGGAACTGGTGCCACAGGCCGAGTACGACGAATCGGTGCGGCGTGCGGCGATGTTCCTGGAGGGCAAGAGTGACCAGCTCGCCGACGAATTGATGCAGGCCATGCAGCAGGCCAGCGATACGCTGGAGTTCGAGCGTGCCGCGCGGCTGCGTGATCTGGTCGCTTCGTTGCGCAGCATGCAGAACCGCCAGTATGTCGATGGCCGCGCCGCCGATCTGGACGTGCTGGCCTGCGCAACCCAGGGCGCCAGTGCCTGCGTGATGCTGCTGGCCTTCCGTGATGGCCGCAATCTCGGCACGCGCGCGTTCTTCCCGCGCACCAACGGCGAGGACAGTGCCGAAGAGGTGCTGGCCGCGTTTGTCTCGCAGTACTACGTCGAACATGAGCCGCCGGCTGAAGTGCTGCTGGATCGGCAGATTCCAGATGCGGAGATGATCGAGGCCGCGCTCAGTGCGTCGGCCGAGCGCAAGGTTGCCTTGAAGTGGAACGTGCGCGGCGAGCGCGCGGGCTACGTCGAGCTGGCCAGTCGCAACGCGCAGATCACCCTGGTCGCCGAGATGGACAGCGCGGGCGCGCAGCAGGCGCGCAGCGAAGCCGTGCGCGAGATGCTGGGGCTGGCCGAGCCGGTCAAGCGCGTGGAGTGCTTTGATATCAGTCACACCATGGGCGAGGCCACCGTTGCCTCCTGCGTGGTCTTCGATGCTGCGGGCCCGGTACGTGCGCAGTACCGGCGCTACAACATCAACGGCATCGAGCCGGGCGACGATTACGCCGCCATGCGCCAGGCCATCGATCGGCGTTTCCGTCGCGCGGTGGAGGAGGGTGGCGTACTGCCTGACGTGTTGCTGATCGACGGCGGTGCTGGACAGTTGGCGCAGGCACAGGCAGCGCTGGCCGATCTGGGTGTGGAAGGGGTGATGCTGGTGGGTGTGGCCAAGGGAGTTGAACGCCGCGCTGGTCACGAAGCGCTGGTATTGCCTGATGGCCGCGAGCTGCGCCCGGGCGCAGCGTCACCGGCCCTGCAGTTCATCCAGCAGGTGCGCGACGAGGCCCATCGCTTTGCCATCACCGGCCATCGTGGGCGTCGCCAGAAGGCGCGCATGACCAGCAAACTCGAAGATATTCCGGGTATCGGTCCGCGTCGGCGTGCGAGCCTGCTCAAGCATTTCGGCGGCATTGCCGGCCTGAAAGCGGCGGGCGAGGCCGAAATTGCCCGCGTGGAAGGCATCAATGCCGCCCTGGCTGCGCGTATCTACGCTAACCTTCATGGACTGTCGGTACCCGATCCGGCAGCGGAGTAACGTTGTAATGAAATTGACCATCCCCACCTGGCTGACCCTGCTGCGGATCCTGATGATCCCGGTACTGGTGCTGGTGTTCTATCTGCCCTATGCCTGGACCAACTTCGCCTCGGCGGCGATTTTCGGCCTGGCGGCGATCACCGATTGGCTGGATGGTTGGGTGGCGCGGCGTTACCAGCAGCATTCGGCATTTGGTGCCTTCCTTGATCCGGTGGCGGACAAGTTGATGGTGGCAGTGGCCTTGTTCCTGATCGTGCAGGGGCACCCGACGCCGTGGATGGCGTTCTGGGCGGCGGTGATCGTCGGCCGTGAAATCGCGGTCTCGGCGCTGCGCGAATGGATGGCCGAGATCGGCCAGCGCGCCAAGGTGCGGGTAGCGATGATCGGCAAGGTCAAGACCACCGCGCAGATGGTGGCGCTGCTCTGCCTGCTGTACTCGGTGTCGCCCAATACCTCTTACAAAACCATCTGGATGGGCGAGCCGGTTTTCCATATCGGTGACTGGATGCTGGCCATCGCCGCTTTGCTGACTCTGGTGTCTGCGCTGCAGTACCTGCGTGCGGCCTGGCCGAGCCTGCGTGAAGACGAAAAGGCCGCCCGAAATGGTGCAGTCAAAAAGTGAACGGGCTGTTGACACTGCGCCCAATGCATGTAGAATTTCGCCTCCCAAGCGGGAATAGCTCAGTTGGTAGAGCGCAACCTTGCCAAGGTTGAGGTCGCGAGTTCGAGTCTCGTTTCCCGCTCCAGTTTCAAACATCGCACTGTGCGAATGCATGGTTTGATGCGTAAATAGATGTAGCAAGCCTGCGGGAATAGCTCAGTTGGTAGAGCGCAACCTTGCCAAGGTTGAGGTCGCGAGTTCGAGTCTCGTTTCCCGCTCCAGTCTTGCGATACATCTCGAATGTTGGCGCTCTGTTTCGCAGATGCTGCATTCAATCCGCGGGAATAGCTCAGTTGGTAGAGCGCAACCTTGCCAAGGTTGAGGTCGCGAGTTCGAGTCTCGTTTCCCGCTCCAGATAGTGACCAGCAGATTCCATGTGATATCTGCAGGTAAAGAAAAGCCCCTGACGGGGCTTTTTTGTTGTCCGCGATTTACCTTCAGCCAACTGCTGCCGACATCGGCAGCAGTTGACGATGCGTGACGCTGCTCAGCGCGCGCCGTGCGCTGCAGGTTCCGCAGTGGGGGTGTGGGCCGCTGCACTCCATGCACGCAGCCCGATCACGGCAAGACCGAGGAAGAACACGTACAGCGCCGCGGTCACATGCAGTGACTTGAACAGATACGCGCCCACGTACACCACGTCGACCACGATCCACAGCCACCAGGTGGCGGTGTGGCGGCGTGCCTGCCACCACTGTGCAACCAGGCTCAAGCCGGTGAGTATCGCGTCCAGCCACGGCAGTGAGGCATCGGTGAAGCTGTGCATGCCGGCGCCAAGCGCGATGCCGCCGAACAGGCCGATGCCCAGGTCACGCAGCATCTTGCTGCGTGACAGGGGCACGATACGCACGCTGCCTTCGTCGGCGGTGTGGCGACGCCAGTTGATCCAGCCATAGACCAGGAAAACGGCGAAGGCGAGTTGCAGCAGCGTGTCCGAATACAGCTTGGCTTCGGCGAATACCAGTGCATACAGCGCCACCGACAACAGGCCGACCGGCCAGGCGACCATCCGCCGTTGCGCCATCAGCCAGACGCCGAGGATGCTGCATAGCGCGGCCGACCATTCGAGCGCGGCGCTGCTCACAGCGCGACGCTCACCGATACGCGTGCCTGCCGCGGTGCGCCCGGGAACAGGTAGTAATCGCCCATGCTGCTGCCGGTGTCACGCCAGTAGAAGCGGTTGAAGAGGTTGTCGACCGACAGGTTCCAGGCCATCGCATGGCCTTGCAGCTGATGCTGGAAGCGCAGGCCGGCGTCGAATACGTTGTAGCTCGGTGCACGTACCGTGCCATCAGCGCGCGCGGTATTGGCCGAGGCGTAGCGCCAGCCGCCGGTCAGGTCCAGCCCTTCAACGAAGGGCAGGGCATAGCTCAGGTGCACGCTGCTCCGCAGCTTGGGTACGTTGACCAGTTGGTGGCCTTCGTAGTTCGGCGTGCCGGTGTTGCGCGCACGTGCCTGCATTACGCTGGCGCTGGCGACAACCTGCAATGCATCGGTGAGCTGGCCGTTGGCGGTCAGTTCCAGGCCGATGTGGGCCTGCTTGCCTTGCTCGACGAAGGTGTAGCCGACGTCGCTGTCGTCGGGCTTTGCGTACTGGTAGGGCTGGGTGGTGCGGAACAGTGCCGCGCCCAGCGTCAGCTGCTCGGTGCTGGAATACTTCACGCCGATTTCGAGTTGTCGCGACTGCACTGCCGGCAGGAAGGTATCGGCGTTGGCGGTCCAGAACGGTGCTTCCTGGCCCAGCGAGATGCCTTCGACATAGCTGGCATAGGCACTGATGCTGTCGTTGGCCTTCCACATCACGGCGGTCTGCGGCAGGAAGCGCGACAGGCGGCTGCGACGTTGCGGGTTGCCGCGCTTGTCGTAGGCGCGTTCGTCCAGGCGCACGTAGCGGCCGCCAGCCAACCATTGCCAATCTTCATTGAGCTGGATGCGATCCAGTGCGAAGAGGGCGGTCTGGCGGCTGTCGAGGCGGCGTGCGGATGCGCCGGGTATCAGCGGCGAGGGTTCGAATACGGGCAGCTGCTTGTCGTGGATATTGACCGTGCCGACGTATTCGTTGACGTTGCGGCGCTTGTCCACGGTGCGGCGGAACTGGTCCGCACCCACGGTCAGCTGATGGCCGATGCTGCCGGTGTCGAAGCTGCCGCGCAGCTCGGCGCGCAGCTCCTGGTTGCGGCGGGTATCGTCCGGGCTGCGGTAGTCATAGATGTCGTAGTCGCCGTTGGGGGCGAAGTAATTGCCCGGCACGCTGCCATCGGCACATTCGGCGGCGTAGTAGCAGCCATAGGCGAAGGCGACGTTGTCATCGATCACCGTGCGGCTGTGGCTGACGGCAACGCGGGATTGCCAGTTGGCGTTGAAATCGTAGGTGTGCAGTGCGGTGATATTGGTGCTGGCAATGCCAACCGGCTGCTGCCACGGCTGGTAGCCAAGCAGCTGCTCACGGTCCACGCCGGTCGGCAATTTGCTCGCGCCCAGCAACTGGTAGCCTGAGGCCGAGCGCTGCGCGCTGGTCTGGTAGTTGGCATCGACTTCGAGCTTGCCGCGCTCGCCGATCAGCCAGTCGCTCGCCAGCGAATAGAAATTGCGGCGGCCATCGGCATGTTCGATATAGGAATTGCTGTCGTCCCAGGCGGCGTTGAAGCGCAGGCCGATGCGCGGGGTCAGCCAATGACCGACGTCGATGGCGGCATAGCGCGAGCCTTTGTTGTCGGTGCCCAGGGTGACGGTGCGTACTTCGGTCGGCCGCTTGCCGACGTAGTTGATGATGCCGCCCGGCGCCATCACGCCGGCCGCCAGGCCAGCTTCGCCCTTGAGCACTTCCACTGACTGCAGGTTCTCCAGTGCCAGACGCTGTTCGCCGGCTATCGACATGCCGTTGAAGCGGTAGCCGGTGGCGGTGTCCAGCGCGAAGCCGCGGATGGCGACGTTCTGGTAGTAACCGACCGGGGCATAGGCATCGCCGAGCGAGGCGTCATTGCTGGCCAGCTCGGACAGCGAGCGCACCTGCTGATGGTCGAGGAAGTCGCGGTCCAGCACGTTCATCGAGGCCGGTGTGCTTTTCCAGTCGCCGCTGCCGAAGCTGTTGACGCGGGCGTTGTCCGCTTCCGGCTGACGGGCCTGCACGCGTACGGCGGCCAGCTCCGTTGGGGAATGTTCAACAACGGCATCAAGCCCGGTGTCGCTGGCGTACAGCGGCAGGGCGGTGCTCAGGGCGAGGGACAACAAGGTGGGGCGCAGGCAGCGGTTCATTCGATTCGTCTTCATACAAGCCAGGGAGACGAAGCGAAGGCGCGCATGCACAGCGCCGGCGAGGGCGCTGCGACTGCTGCTCAAAGCTCCCTACGCCGGTGCAAACCGGATCAGGTTCCAAGGGACTCTCTCAGCCTGGCAAATCCAGGCACCCCCGCTTCAGGGCGCCATTTCACTACAAATGCGAATGATTTGCGAGTCGGGCTGCTTCAGGCGGCGGCGTGCAGGGCCTGCAGCAAGGTTTGGCCGTGGTGGCTGGCGAACCATTCGGGGTGGCCGAGCATGAATGGCTGCCAGGCGACATCAGCATTGGCGGTGGAACCGGTGATGCCTTCGAAATACTCCACTTCGGACAGTGCAAAGTCGAAATGCACCATCGGCAGCAGGTCGGCCAGCAGGTGTACGCGCTCGGCTGACAAGGGCAGTACCTCGCGGTAACCGTCGAGCAAGGCCAATGCGATATCGATGCGTACCGCCTCGGCGCCGCGCTCCAGTTCCAGCCATGCGATGGCGTTGCGTTCGATGGCCGTCGCCAGATCGAACAGCGCGCTGGTAGGGGAGGCCAGGCCAAAATCGAGCACGGCGCTGACCTGGATCGCGTTCTCGCCATGCCCCCACAGCAGGTTGGAGACATGCCAATCGTTGTGCGCCCACAGCGGAGGTTCGGCCTGCAGGCGCGCGGATAGTCCGGTATGCCAGGGCAGGACGCTGCGCTGCAGTTGTTGCTCCCAGGGAATGCGGGCCAGATAGCGGGCAAGCCCGGGGCGGTTGTGCAGGTCGGCCTTGAGCGCGGCGATTGGGTCCTCGGCGCGGATCAGTTCATCGCGGGCGACCAGCAGATGGGTGCTGCGCTGGGGCGCGTGATAACTGGCCGAAGCGCGGTGCAGGGTGGCCAGCATGCGACCGGCAGCGCGCGCGCGTTCGACTTCGGTCAGCAGCGTCCACGACGGGGCGTCGCGGTACAGGTCCTGGCCCACGGCCAAGGCGTGCAGCTCGTAGGTCCAGTCGCCATGTTCGATGGCGGTTGCGCCGTGCTGGTTGCGCAGGAGTTCGGCAACCGGAACCCCTGCATTGGCGAGGTGGGTGATGAACCGGTGCTCCTCCTGCAGACAGGCGGCTGTACGGACCAAGCGATGATGCCGTTTGATGAAGACCTTGCCGTACGGGCCGGAGGCAATCGCGGCGGCCGACATCGGTCGCGGACTATGCCAAAGCAGGGCGCTGCCGGCATCCAGCTGCGGGTAGTGATCACATAGCCAGGCCAGTTCAGCCGCATCGATGGCGGGCCAGTCAGCGGCCACTTCATCATTGTTGAGGCCTTGCACGCGGTGTGATTGCTGGGTCATCGGAACAGGCTGGGGCAGGTGATGCGGCGGAGGCGCGATGGTACGCCAGCCCCGCCCAAGCTGCAGGCAGCACACACATGTAGTGCCGAGCCATGCTCGGCAAGGGCTTTACCAGCGTAAAGCTCCCCTCACCCCAACCCCTCTCCCGCAAGCGGGGGAGGGGCTAAAACCGTTGTGCCGAGCAATCCTCGGATGGGTACTTTCCCGTAAACGCCCCAGCCGAGAATGGCGGGGCTCTACAGGGATTGCAGAGCCGACGAAGACAGCCATCCAGCCTATGTGAAAGGAATTGTTAAAAAGCGCTGGCGCACCCCTGCCGAAGTCTGTATGATTCGCCCACACCGCGGGAATAGCTCAGTTGGTAGAGCGCAACCTTGCCAAGGTTGAGGTCGCGAGTTCGAGTCTCGTTTCCCGCTCCAAATTGGAAAGGGCCCCCTCAGTGGGGTCTTTTCATGTCGAGGTGATGTTGTGCTTCGACGACGCAGTTGTTTGGCCTGGTAGCAGAGTGGTTATGCAGCGGATTGCAAATCCGCGTACGCCGGTTCGATTCCGACCCAGGCCTCCAAGTAAAAAGCAAAAAGCCCTGAGAAATCAGGGCTTTTTTGTTTTCGGCCATTTGCACCGAAATCCCGGGGAGACCTGTTGAAGCGTGTGGGCTTATCCGCCACTCGCGTTCACGTGGCAAACCCGTGGGGGCATGCGTGCACTGCGTGTACCTGGGTTTGAGCGGCGACATCGTTTGTGCGGTTTGCTTGCCCAGCGCTATGCCTGCAAGCGGGAGTTGAGCGTGTGCGGCGTGGTTTGTTGGGCGCAGGCACTTCGGTCTATAGCACCTACGTTTGTCGACCTTCCGTAACTTAATGGCAAGCCAACTGAGAGTTTTCCGGTTCGTGGTATCCGCGGAACTCGGTAGGCATCAGTCCGCCAAGGTTGTCGAAGGGCTCTCGGCTTTGCATGGACGCGCCTATCCAAGCGGTCGTACGATGTCCGCTTGAAGTTGCCGGGGCATATGATTGTTTCCAGGATCTCAGTGAAGGCAGTTCAGTAGAGAACACCATGAAAGTGATTTTTGCTGTGTTGATCTTCAGCTGTTGCTCGCAATCAGTTCTCGCCCAAGAAATGGGGCTGTTGCCTCGTGCAGAGGATATCGCGACGGTGATTTCGTCTGAGCTCTCCAGGCAGGCAGAGCGGTCCCTGCCTGTCTTGTCCGCGCGCATCGATGTCGTTGACGCAAAGGCGCTGAAGCACGACTGTTCGCTGGTCTCACCGGGATTGGTCGACTGCATGGCGTCAGGGAGTTTTGATGGCTTCCTGTATCTGGATGGAAGTGCCACTTCCGTAGCGCCGAGAGTTTTCGAAGTGAGGCAAAAGCTTCGTCTCAGCATGATTGAAGGGGTCTGGGCTCTGGTGGATGGCGAGGAGGTTTAGCGCGCGACCGCTCCTTGCCGCCGCTCAGCTGCTTGTGCGCGCTGCGATCTCGGCCTCGAGGTGGGCAAATGCACGCCACTCGATGGCTTGCAGCAGTGCGCGATCTGCCGGTGGCAGGGTGTTGCTCAACATGGCTGCACCGAAGTCGCTCAAAACTGCTTCGCCGGTGGCCGGGTTCCACAGAATGTTGTGTGCATACAGGTCGCCATGCAGTACGCCGCGCACATGCAGGTGCTTCAGCGCGCCACGGACGCAGCCCAGCAGCCGCTCGGCAATGGTCGGCGTAAAGCGCGTATCTGCGGCATAGACATCACGCGTGCAACTGGCAAGGCTGGGTGGGCCGGCCAGATTGATGTAGTCCGGGGGGAGCAGGGGCATCGCCACCGCCAGGCGGCCTTCCGGGTGGCCTTCGACCGTTGCCAGCGGTGCAAGCAGGTAGGGATGCCCGGCGGCGGCCAGGCCGGCAGCCAGTTCCGACTGTGGCGTCCCATCGCTGGTAAATGCCGCCTTGAAGACCTTGATGGCCATCGACTGGCCGCTGCGTGTGTGGGTGGCGCGATGGATGTGGCCGCTTGCCCCTTCGCCCAGCAGCGCGCCGATCTCCAGTTCGTCGTAGCGGATGGCGTGGTGATGCGCCTCTGCCAATGCAGTCTGCTCGGCATTTGCAGTCAGTGGATTACCGGCCACCGCCGGCCACGCGAGGTTTGGCAATGCCAGCACGGTCGCGGGAATTTCCTGGAACCGGTTGCTGGCAATGCGCAGCAACTCCAGTGCCTTGCAATTGCCCAGGTCGGGCAAGGTGGCGAGCTGGTTGCAGGAAAGCATCAGTTTCTGCAGCCGCGGCCGCTGTCCCAGCGCAGCGGGCAGTTCAGCCAGCTGGTTGTCGGTGAGGATCAACCAGCGCAGCTGCGCTGGCAGGCTGCGCTCGCTTACCTGGGTAATCGCGCAAGCCTTGAAGCCGACCATCTCCAGCTGCGCGCAGTCGCCCAGCGCCGTAGGCAGTTGCGTAAACGGGTTGTTGGAGCAGAACAGGATGCGCAGCTTGTGCAGCCGCCGCAGGTCTTCAGGCAGTGAGCTGAGCTGGTTGCCGGAGAGGTCCAGTACTTCCAGAGTGTCAGCCAGGGCAAACAGCGCCTGAGGGAACTCGGTGAGGCCAAGGTTGACCAGCCGGACAGCCTGGGCGCCGGCGAGGGCGCCGTTGTTCAGATCTTCAAGGGTATGCATGCGTGGTGAGTGTAACGAGGCCGGCGGCAATGGCCTATGTGGAAGCGGCGCCAGCCGCGAAGCATGCGGATCAGCAGATGACGCTGCTGCCGGGTGTACGGTTGATGCCACTCCCGTTGAGCAGGAGCAGCCCTGTCTCATCGAAGTGAGCAGCATTGCGCGCGGGTAGGCATGCTTCGTGGTGTGCTGTACTCCTTCAAGTCGCTCAAGACAGGCTTGTGGCCGTGAAGGCCGCCAGGCCGATGCACAGCAGCATCAGCCCCGCAAACGCCAACGGCTTGATCCGCCATCCGGATGCGCTGCCGCCTGCTTGGCAGGCCGGGCGGGCGCGATGGATGAGATCCAGGGGGTAGTGTTTGGCGGCCATGGTGTCGTCACAGGCATCCATGCAGTTGCCGCATTCGATGCAGCTGTCCGAGCGACCATTGCGGATATCCAGGCCGATCGGGCAGGCCGCCACGCAGGCGCCGCAATCCGTGCAGTCACCCAGATGGGCCGGGCTGAAGTTGGGCATCGCACCGGCAATGGCGGGGTGCGCGGCGCGGAATACGTAGTCGGCGGCAGTGGTTGCATCAAGCAGGCCGCGGGAGCGATGCAGCACACTGGCGTTGTCCTGATCACGGGGGCCGCGCGGCTCACCGCGTGGCGCGTTGTACTGGATGCTGGGGGTGCGTCCATCGCTGATCAGGCGTTGTACGCGGCTGTAAGGGCACAGGTAACTGCAGACCTGTTCATGCAGATACGCCACGTTGGCCCAGGTCGCCAGGCCGTAAAAAATGATCCAGAAGCATTCCCAGCCGCTGAGCGTGAGCGTGAATACACCATGCACCAGTCCGCCGATTGGGGCGAAGTAGCCGACGAAGCTGATGCCGGTCCATAGCGCGATGGCTGCCCAGAGCGCGTGCCTCAGCGGGGTTCCCAGTGGCTTTGCCCAGCCCTGGAGATCAGTCAGGCGGGTCAGTCTGCGGAACAGGCGGGTCAGTACCGTTTGTGGGCAGGCGTAGGTGCACCACAGGCGACCGTACAGGCTGGTGACAAGGCAGAGCAGGGCCAGTGCTGCCAGCGCCAGCCATAGCAGCGGCAGCGACTGCTCGGGTTGCATCGAGATGCCGGCAATCCGGAACTGGCGCGCATCAATGTCCAGCAGCAGCCAGGGTTTGCCATTCCAGTGCAGCCACGGCAGCCCGTAGAACGCCGCCAGCATCATCGTGGTGGTGAACTGGCGGAGCGTGTCGCGTTTGCGGGCGGTGCCGGCGCAGGCTTCGCCGATGCTGCGCACCGGCTTCATTCGAAGGATTCCTCCGGTTCGCGTGCCGGGCGCAACAGCAGCGCGGTCACGCCGCAGGCGCACAAGGTGCCGGCCCAGAACATGAAGAATCCCAATGAATAGCCCAGTTCGCGGCTGATGACCTGTCGTGGGAAGCTGATCTGCTGCAGTTCCAACGGATCGATGAAGGCAAAGAACAACGCCGACATCACGGCAGCGGTGAAGAAGCTGGGCCAGACCACGGCGCCCAGGCGTTGGATCATCGGCAACGAGCGGCGGGTACTGGAGTCGACAGGGCTGGTCATTGAGGATTCCTGGGGGCCTCGTGGCGAAGGAATAGAATGGGCTGTGGCCACTGTGCGGGATGGCGGCAACTGGTGGCCCGGTGTGCAAGGCTAGGGGCTGTGCCGGTGGGCGTCGTTGATCCTGATCAAGCAGGGCACGGCCGGGTGTAGTCGATTCGGGTTAGGTGACAGGAGGTGTGTGGTGCGGGCTGGGCCGGATGTGTGCACGGAGGAAGAGGTCGAGCTGCTGGTGCGGCGCTTCTACGCGCGGGTGCGCGAGGACGCGGTGCTGGGGCCGATATTCGAAGCGCGGGTGCACGATTGGGAGGCGCACCTGCAACAGCTGGTGGATTTCTGGTCGGCCCTGCTGCGTGGGACCTCGCGCTTCACTGGCGCGCCGATGCCCAAGCATCTGGCTATTCCCGGACTGGAGTGGCCGATGTTCGAGCGTTGGCTGGGCCTGTTCGCGCAGACCACGGCGGAGCTGGGCAATCCGGCGATGCAGGCGCTGGCCGACGAAGCCGCGGCACGGGTTGCCGGTTCCATCTGGCGCCGCTATCACGCCCCATCGTTCCCGATACTCTGAACGGCAGGGCGGTTGGCTCCATTCATGAACGGGCCGAATTGATCTAACTCAAGGCAGGGGTATGCGGGCGCAGGCAAGCTGGCGCCATGAACATGCCGCTGCCGACCTCAAATACCCTGGGCTGGACCTTCGATGCAGACCTGCTGCGCCGGCATGATCGGCCAGGACCGCGCTACACGTCCTATCCAACCGCGCCCCATTTCCATGATGGCTATGGGCAGGCGCAATTCTGTGCGGCGGTGGCGCGCAGCAATGTGGTGGGGCGACCGATGTCGTTGTACGTGCATGTACCGTACTGCAGCAGCCCCTGCTTCTACTGCGGCTGCAACCGCGTCATCAGTCGTGATCGCAGCAAGGGTGAGCGCTACGTCGATCAGCTGTTGGTGGAGGCGGGCGGTTTGGCGCCGCTGTTCGCGCGCGAGCGTGAAGTGGTGCAGCTGCACCTGGGCGGCGGCACGCCCAATTTCCTGGAACCGGCACAGCTGCGCCGCTTGATTGGTGGCTTGCAACAGCTGTTCAACTTCAGCCAGAGCAGCGCACGTGATTTCTCGATCGAGCTGGATCCGCGTTCGGTAAGCGTGGAGGACATCGCTGTGCTGGCAGAGCTGGGATTCAATCGCGCAAGCCTGGGTATCCAGGACTTCGATCCACAGGTGCAGCAGGCGATCAATCGCGTGCAGGCGGTGGATGAAACGATGGCCATCATCCAGGCCTGCCGCGACAACGGCATGCGTTCGGTGAATGTTGACCTTATCTATGGCCTGCCGTTGCAGACGCTGGCCGGCTTCGGCCGAACGCTGGATACCGTGATCGACGCGCGCCCGGACCGGTTGGCGATCTACGGCTATGCGCACCTGCCGCACATGTTCAAGGCGCAGCGGCAGATCCAGGACCGCGACCTGCCTGACCCGGAGCAGAAGCTGGCGCTGCTCGGGCTGGCGGTCGAGCGACTGTCGGCGGCCGGTTATCAGTACATCGGCATGGATCACTTCGCATTGCCGGAAGAAGACCTGTCGCGTGCGCAGCGTGCCGGTAGTCTGCACCGCAATTTCATGGGCTATACCACCCATGCCGACAGCGATTTGTTGGGGCTGGGCGTCAGCGCGATCAGTCATATCGACAGCAGCTACAGCCAGAACCCGCGCGATCTCAAGGATTGGGAAGCAAAGATTGCCGAGGGTGGCGTGCCGGTGTGGCGTGGACTGGAGTTGGACAGCGACGACATGCTGCGCGCGGAGCTCATCCAGCAGCTGATGTGCCATGGCAGCGTGGACGGGCACACGCTGGCGCGACGGCATGGCGTGGATTTCGACAGTTATTTCGCCGAGGAGCTGATCGCCTTGCGGCATTTGCAGGACGACGGCCTGGTCAGCTACGGCGACGGCGTGGTCGCCGCCACCGAGCAGGGACGGCCCTTGCTGCGTTTGATTGCGATGTGCTTTGACCGCTATCTGAAAGCCGCGCAGCAGCCTGCGCGCTATTCGCGCGCCATCGGTTGAGGCCACGGTGGCGGCGGCGTTTGGCGCCGTCGCCAATCTTCGTGATTCACAATTGGGCCGCGATCAGGCACGCTATTGCGATGCCCGGATGGCGAAACTGGTAGACGCATCGGACTTAAAATCCGCCGGCCGCGAGGCCATGCCGGTTCGATTCCGGCTCCGGGCACCAGTTCGCAACCTCAGGGGATGGCATGAGCGCCGAGATCACCGCCGCGGCAGCGCCGCAGATTGCCATCATCGGGCTGGGCTATGTCGGCCTGCCATTGGCAGTCGAGTTCGGCAAGACGCTCGATACCCTGGGGTATGACATCGATACCGCCCGCGTTGCCGAGCTGCAGGCAGGGCACGACCATACGCTGGAGCTGGACGACATCGAGTTGAGTGCGGCGCTACATGCGCGCTATACCGCCGACAAGGCCGAGCTGGTCGCTCGCAATGTGTTCATCGTCACCGTGCCGACGCCGATCGACGCCTACGAGCAGCCGGATCTGGCCCCGCTGCGCAGTGCCAGTGCGTTGATCGCTGGTGTGCTCAAACGCGGTGATCTGGTGATCTACGAATCCACCGTGTATCCGGGTACCACTGAGGAAGTCTGCGTGCCCTTGCTGGAACAGGGTTCCGGGCTGCGTTTCAACGAAGATTTCTATTGCGGCTACAGCCCGGAACGGATCAATCCGGGTGACCGTCAGCGTCGCCTGCCGGATATCAGGAAAATCACCTCCGGTTCCACCCCAGAGGCCGCTGCGGTGGTGGATGCCTTGTACCGGCGCATCATCACCGCCGGCACCTGGCCGGCGTCGTCGTTGCGTGTGGCCGAGGCGGCCAAGGTGGTGGAGAACATCCAGCGTGATGTGAATATCGCACTGGTCAACGAGCTGGCGCTGATCTTCGACAAACTCGGCATCGATACCCTGGATGTATTGGAAGCAGCGGGCACCAAATGGAACTTCCTGCCGTTCCGGCCCGGCATGGTCGGTGGCCATTGCATTGGCGTTGATCCTTACTACCTGCTGCATAAATCCGAGAGCGTGGGTTACCACCCGGATCTGATCCATACCGCGCGACAGGTCAACAACCGTGTGGTGGCGCATGTGGTCAGCCGCGTGCGCGGTTTGCTTGAAGAACGGAACAAGCCGCTGCAGAAGGCGCGCGTGCTGGTGCTTGGGGTGACCTTCAAGGAGGATTGCCCGGACCTGCGCAACAGCCGCGGGCTGGACCTGGTACAGATGCTGGCCGCGGCCGGTGCGCAGGTGGATGCCTTTGATCCCTGGGCCGATCCGCGCAGTGCACATGACATGGGCGATGTGGAACTGGTGAAGGCACCGCAACCCGGTGTTTACGATGCGGTGGTGTTGGCCGTGGCGCATCAACAATTCCGTGCCTTCGACGAAGCGCAGATCCGTGCCCTCGGTGTGCCGGACATGGTGGTCTACGATGTGAAATCAGCCTGGCCGAGGCACCTGGTGGACGACCGGTTGTAGAATCCGCCATCCGTGTAGGTCGAGGACGGTAATGCATCGTTATCTGGTTTATGTGCTGGCGTTGATTCTGCTGCCGGTGTCGTTGGCGCTGGCTACCCATTGGCCTGCCTGGTATTGGGGGGTCGGCCTGTTCGGATTGATGGCCTTGCTGGGCACCTGGGACGTGCTGCAGCGCCGCAGCGTGCTGCGCCGCAACTATCCGGTGTTGGCGCATTTCCGTTACGGCTTTGAATCCATCGGCCCGGAAATCCGCCAGTACTTCGTGCAGAGCGATCTGGAAGACGTGCCGTTCTCGCGCCAGCAGCGCCAGCTGATCTACCAGCGCTCGCGCAACGAGATGGACGTGGTGCCGTTCGGCACCCTGCGCAGCGCCTACGCAGTGGACTACGAATGGATCAACCATTCGTTGTCGCCCACCAGCATCGCCCACCATGACTTCCGTGTGCTGATCGGCCCGGACTGCGCCAAGCCCTATTCGGCCAGTGTGTTCAACATCTCGGCGATGAGCTTTGGGTCCTTGTCGGCCAATGCGATCCGCGCGCTGAACAAGGGCGCCAAGCTGGGCGGCTTCTGCCACGACACCGGCGAAGGTTCCATTTCGCCCTACCACCGCGAGAACGGTGGCGACCTGGTCTGGGAAATCGGTTCGGGCTATTTCGGTTGCCGCGACGAGAACGGCCGCTTCAGCGAGGCGCGTTTCGTCGAGAACGCCAGCTCCGATCAGGTCAAGATGATCGAGATCAAGCTGTCGCAGGGGGCCAAGCCCGGCCACGGTGGTGTGCTGCCGGCGGCCAAGGTCAGCGCCGAGATCGCCGCGACCCGCGGTGTGCCGATGGGCGTGGACTGCGTATCACCTTCCAAGCACTCGGCATTCTCCACACCGATCGAACTGCTGCAGTTCGTCGCCCGTCTGCGTGAGCTGTCCGGCGGCAAGCCGGTGGGTTTCAAGCTGGCCATCGGCCATCCCTGGGAATGGTTTGGCATCGCCAAGGCCATGCAGGAAACCGGGCTGCTGCCCGATTACATCGTCGTTGATGGTGCCGAAGGTGGTACCGGTGCGGCGCCGGCCGAGTTCATCGACCATGTTGGCGTGCCGATGAACGAGGCGCTGATCCTGGTCCATAACACCCTGGTCGGCCTGGGCCTGCGTGACCGTATTCGCCTGGGTGCGGCCGGCAAGGTCACCACGGCCTTCGACATCGCCCGCACCATCGCGCTGGGCGCGGACTGGTGCAATGCCGGACGTGGCTATATGTTCGCGCTGGGCTGCATCCAGTCGCTGAGCTGCCACAACGACAAATGCCCGACCGGCATCGCCACCCAGGACCCGAGCCGCTGGCGTCACCTGGAGCCGGTCGACAAGGGCCAGCGCGTGTTCAATTACCACCAGAACACCATGCGCGCGCTGCGTGACCTGCTGGGTGCGGCTGGCCTGCATGATCCTTCCGAACTGGGCCCGGAGCACATCCTGCGCCGGGTATCGCCGGTGGAGATCCGCTCGTTGGCCAGCCTGTACCGCTATCTCGGGCCGGGCGAATTGTTGAACAAGGTGCCCGAGCACACCGTGTTCCGCGAGTATTGGGCCGAGGCGCGCAGTGATTCGTTCACCCCGCCGGCCCGCATTGCGGCGCTGCGTACCAGCAAGATGCGCTGATCACCGCCAGTTTGTAGGAACGGCGTCAGCCGCGAAGCCCGCAGCGATGAAACTGCGGGCTTTTTTGTGGTCGGATTGATTTTCAGCTTTGCGGCTGACGCCGCTGCTGCAAGGGGCGACGTTACCGGCAAGGCCCTTGCCGACCATGGGTCGGCACTACGGGGCGGCGTTATCGGTGAGGCCGCTGCCGAGCATGGCTCGGCACTACAGCCAGCGGATTACACCTTCTGCGGCGCGCAGGCCGCTGGCATAGCAGGCGGTCAGCAGGTAGCCGCCGGTGGGGGCTTCCCAATCCAGCATCTCACCCGCGCAGAAAACGCCTGGCTGGGCGGTGAGCATCAGTCCGTCATCCATCGCTTCCAGCCGCACGCCACCGGCTGTGCTGATGGTTTCGGCCATCGGGCGTGGCCGCAGCAACTTCAAGGGCAAGCGCTTGAGCGTGCGTGCGACGGCTGCCAGATCATTGCCGGCATCCTTGCCCAGTACTTCAAACAACAACCCGGCCTTGGCGGCGTCCAAACCGGCAGCGCGGCGCAGGTGCTCGCCAAAGCTGCGGCCCTTGCGTGAGCGCCCCAGGTCGGCGAGCAAGCGTGCTTCGTCGCGGCCGGGCACCAGATCCAGCTCCAATGTCACCGCGCCGTCGCGATTGAGGGTTTCGCGCAGATCGGCGACCAGCGCGTATATCAGGCTGCCTTCAATGCCGTACTGACTGACCACGCATTCGCCCTGCAGCGACTGCGCGCACCCTTGCAGATCGGTCCAGTGCGCAACCACCGGTTTGATCGGTGCACCGGCATGGCGGTCGCGGAAATGGGCAGTCCAATCAATGTCGAAGCCGCAGTTGGCTGGCTGTAGAGGTGCCGTATCTACGCCGCGTTGCTGCAGTACCGGCATCCAACTGCCGTCGGAGCCCAGCTCCGGCCAGCTACCGCCCCCCAGTGCCAATACCGTGGCATCGGTGCGAACAGCGATTTCGCCATCGGCGGTGGCCATGCGCAGGCTGCCGTCCGGGTTCCAGCCCAGCCAACGGTGCTGCACGTGGAAACGCACGCCTTGTTCCTTCAGCCGGCGCACCCAGCCGCGCAGCAGCGGCGCGGCTTTGCGGTCCACGGGGAACACGCGACCGGAACTGCCGACATAGGTTTCCACGCCAAGACCCTGCGCCCAACGGCGAAGCGCATCGGCATCAAAGCCGTCCAGCCAGGTCGCTACGGCGGACTGGCGTTCGCGGTAACGGCTGTCGAACAGCGGGCGCGGGTCGGAATGGGTAAGGTTGAGCCCGCCCTTGCCGGCGATCAGGAACTTGCGCCCGGGCGAGCCCTTGGCCTCGTACAGGTTGACCGCCACCCCGGCCGCGCGAAGGCGTTCGGCGGCGAACAGGCCGGCCGGGCCGCCGCCAATGACGGCAACCGTCTTGTCAGCGAGGTTTGACATCAAGCAGTTCTACATCGAAGACCAATGAGGAACCGGCCGGGATCGGGCCAACGCCGCGATTGCCATAGCCATACTCGGCCGGGATCATCAGGGTGCGCTTGCCGCCAACCTTCATGCCGGCGACGCCTTCGTCCCAGCCGCGGATGACCTGCTTGTCGCCCAGGTTGAAGCTGAACGGCTCGCCGCGGTCCACCGAGCTGTCGAACTTCTCGCCGTGCTTGTCGGGTTTGCGCTCGTCGTAGATCCAGCCGGTGTAATGCACGCTGACCTTGCTGCCGGCCACTGCTTCAGCCCCCGTGCCGGGCAGGGTGTCGATCTGCTCGAACTTGGCAATGGTGCCGCCCGGAGGCGGGCCCGGCGGGGTGCAGCCGGCGGCCAACAGCGACAGCAGCAGCGGGATGAACAGACGGCGCATGGCGCGCTCCGTTGGAAAAGGGCGTGCAGGGTAGCGCATCGCTGCCGGGTATCATGGCGGCATGGCCAAATTGCTGCTCAATCTACGTAATGTCGGCGACGACGAAAGCGCCGAGGTCGGCGAACTGCTCGACCGCAACGGCATCGCCTGGTACCGCACCGAAGCCAGCCCCTGGGGCATTTCCAGTGGCGGCATCTGGCTGCGCGACAACGACGACCAGCCCCGCGCGAAGGCCTTGATGGCGACCTATCAGGCTGAACGCGGGCAACGGGTGCGTGAAGAGCGGGAGGCGGCGCTGCGTGATGGCAGTGCCGAGACGTTCGGTTCGATGCTGCGGAGCCGGCCGTTGTTCGTGATGGCGGTGCTGCTGGGCATGGTGGTTGTCTCGGCCCTGGTGTTGCTGCCGTATTTCCTGCTGCGGGGGTGATTGCTCTCAGCTCCCTGCCTTGCTCCGCAGGGGTAGGGGAGGGTTAGGGGGGGCTTTTGGGTCTTTCGGGCATTGCCAGCTTCGCGGCTTACGCCGCTCCTACAAATCCCGTTCACGTATCGGCGGAGGCTTCACCTGTAGTGCCGACCCATGGTCGGCTGAGGCTTGACCGGGAACGCCCTTGCCGAGCATGGCTCGGCACTACACTCCCTCCCTTTGCCACAGGCAAGGGGAGGGGTTGTTTTTGGGCCTTTCAGGCGCTGCCAGCTTCGCGGCTAACGCCGCTCCTACAACGGCTGGGGGCCGCTCGTTTAAACTATGCCCATGATCGTCAATACCGCTGCCTACCTCTTCGTCCCGCTGGCTGATGCCGAAGCCTTGACCGCCACCTTGCATGAACGCGCAAAGGCGCTGGAGCTGCGCGGCACCATCCTGATCGCCGAAGAAGGCATCAACCTGTTCCTGGCCGGTAGCAGCGAAAGCATTGATGGCTTCTACAGCCAGCTCAAGGCCGATGCGCGCTTCGCCGACATGCGCATCAAGTACAGCCACAGCCAGATGCAGCCGTTCGCCAGGCTGAAGGCCAAGTTCAAGCCGGAAATCATCAGCTTCCGCCGTGACGATGGCCAGCCGCTGGATTACCCGCGCGCGCCCAGCGTGGCCCCGGCCACCGTGCAGCGTTGGCTGCGGCAAGGCCACGATGATGACGGCAAGCGCGTGGTGATGCTGGATACCCGCAACTGGCAGGAGTTCGCCCACGGCACCTTTGCGGGGGCGTTGACCCTGCCGATCGCCAAGTTCACCGATCTGCCGGCCGCACTGGAGCCGCACCGCGAGTCGCTGGCCGATGCCACTGTGGTCAGCTTCTGCACCGGCGGCATCCGCTGTGAGAAGGCAGCGCTGTGGATGCAGAACGATGGCATGCACAACGTGCTGCAGCTGGAAGGTGGCATCCTCGGTTACTTCGAGGAGGTCGGTGGTGAAGGCTATGACGGCCGCTGTTTCGTGTTTGATGAACGCGTGGCGCTGGATGCGCAGCTGCAGCCGCTGGTGGATCGGCAGGACGACGTCCAGGCCTGATCCAGGCCAAGGACCACGCCCACACCCACGCTCGGATGGGGGCGTGGGAAACAGTGTCCCGGCGCGCGCCGTGTTGCGCGCATGGAGAATGCAGGGACCAGCCCCATGTCCTTTGCATCGTCCATGGAGACCGCAGAATGATTCCCCTTTCCATCCTTGATCTGGCCCCGGTCTGCGAGGGTTCAACCCCGCAGCAGGCCTTCGCCAACATGCTGGAATTGGCCCAGCATGCCGACCGCTGGGGCTATCACCGCTATTGGCTGGCCGAGCACCACAACATGCCGGGCATCGCCAGCGCGGCAACCTCGGTGCTGATCGGGCACGTGGCCAGCGGCACCTCGCGGATCCGTGTGGGTGCCGGTGGGGTGATGTTGCCCAACCATTCGCCGTTACAGGTGGCCGAGCAGTTCGGCACGCTGGCGTCGTTGTATCCGGATCGCATTGATCTCGGTCTGGGGCGCGCACCTGGTACCGACCAGCCGACTGCGCGCGCATTGCGTCGCTATTTCGACAGCGCCGACCAGTTCCCGGAGGATGTGGCCGAACTGTTGCATTACTTTGCACCGGTGCAGCCGGGGCAGTCGGTACAGGCCGTGCCCGGTGGTGGCATTGCGGTGCCGGTGTGGTTGCTGGGCTCCAGTCTGTTCAGTGCGCGTTTGGCGGCGGCGATGGGCCTGCCGTTCGCGTTCGCCTCGCACTTCGCCCCGGATGCCATGGATGAGGCGCTGGCGCTGTATCGCCGCGATTTCCGTCCTTCCGAGCACTTGCAGGCGCCTTACGCGATTCTGGCGTTGAATGTGGTTGCCAGTGATTCGGAGGCCGAATCCAAGCGCCTGTTCACCAGCCAGCAGCAGGCATTCGTCAATCTGCGACGCGGTACGCCGGGACGAATTCCGGCACCGGTGGATGACATCGAAGCGTTCTGGGCGCCGCATGAGAAGGCCGGTGTCGAACGTGCGCTGGCCTGCAGCATCGTCGGTGATGCGGCACAGGTGGCCGAAGGGCTGGTGGCCTTCGTCGAGCGCCATCGTCCGGATGAAATGATGTTGGCCGCCAATATCTACGATCCGGCCGCGCGGTTGCGTTCGTTCGACCTGGCCATGCAGGCCTGGCAGCGGGTGGCGGCGTAAGCCGTTTGCCCCCTCCCTTTCGCGCAGCGAAGGGGAGGGCTGGGGAGGGGTGATTTTTTGGCTGTAAAGCCTCTGCCGAGCATGGCTCGGCACTACGCTTCTGCTCCCTCCCTTTGGCGTAGCCAAGGGGAGGGCTGGGGAGGGGTGCTTTTTTGCCTGTAAAGCCTCTTGCCGAGCATGGCTCGGCACTACCGACTGCTGGGGGCAGTCAACTGGTCAGGCGCTGGAACAATGCGATGCTTTCGCTGATCAGCTGGCCAGAGCCAAATCCGAAGAACAGGCCGGCAGCAATCGCTGCCACCCAATTGAACGCCATCAGCGCGCCATCGCGCTCGATCAGTGCCAACGCGAACAGCAGCAACTGGAAGCCGAACAGGTAGTTGGTGAACGGGATCGGCAGCGACAGCAGCAGGCCGACCAGCAGCAGCAGGACGCCGCTGAGCATGCGTGCCGGCAATGGCGCGATCAGTACAGCCAGGCGCGGCTTCAACATCCGGTCCAGCCGTTGCAGCGGTCGGCTGATCTTGCTCAGGAACTTGTGCACGGTGCTGCGCTTGGGGCCGCGCCGGGCAATGAAGCCCGGCAGCCAGGGGCGTGACATGCCGAACAGCAGCTGGCTGCCGATCAGGAAGACCAGGGGGCTGCTGACCGCGCCGCCGATGCCCGGGATCGGAATGAAAGCCGGCAGGATGGCGATGAACAGAAAGACGCCAAAGGCGCTTTGGTCCAGGCCTTGCAGCACCTTGCCCAAGGGCAGGTGCTCATCCGGATCGCCGCGCTCAAACATCGCCAGCAGGGTACGGATGCCTTCGTTGCGATAACCGCCGTTTTCTGTGCTGGCAGCGTCCGGCGCAGCGCCGTCCGGATCAACCGGTGGTGTCATCAGCGTCTTCTTCCGGTAGCCGGCGCAGCAGCAGCTTGTCGATGCGGGCACCGTCCAGGTCGACGATTTCGATGCGCCAGCCGGCCCAGTCGAAATATTCGCCCGCGTGCGGAATGCGACCGAAATAGTGCATGCACATGCCGGCCAGCGTGTAGTAATCGCCTTCCTCCGCGTCGGGCAACTCGGCGCCGTTCATCAGCTCCTGCAGGTCATCCACCGGCAGCGAGCCGTCCACCAGCAACGAACCGTCCTCACGGGCCACCACCAGGGCGTCGTCGTCGGTGTTTTCGGTCGCCTGCAGGCGACCGACCACGGCACCCATCAAGTCGGAGATGGTGACCAGGCCCTGGATTTCGCCGTATTCGTCCACCACCAGCGCCATTGACTGGTGCTCCTCGCGGAAGATTTCCAGCAGCTTCATTGCATGGGTGGACTCGGAGACGTACAGGGTCTCGCGCAGGTTCTCGAACAGGCTGTGGCTGCCGCCGCTGAGACGGGTGACCAGGCTCTTGACCTCGAGGATGCCAGCGATGTCCTGGTCATTGCCCCGGTATACCGGATAGCGCGAGAACGCGTGCTCACGCATGGCGTGCAGGTTCTTCTCGGGGTCGGCGGTGGTGTCCAGCCAGGCAATGCGGTTGCGTGGGGTCATCAGGCTGTCGGCGGTACGGTCGCCAAGACGCATGACGCGGTTCATCATGTCGCGCTCGTGGCTGTCGATGACGCCCTGCTCATGGCTTTCGGCCACCAGCATGCGGATCTCCTCTTCACTGACCGAGGCCGATTCGGTCTTGCCCAGGCCGAGCAGGCGCAGCACCAGCCGGGTGGAGTGCGACAGCAGCCAGACGCCGGGGGCGGCGATACGGGCCAGCCAGCTCATCGGCACCGCCACAATGCCGGCAATGTCTTCGGAGCGGGTCAGTGCAACACGTTTGGGTACGAGTTCGCCAAAGATCAGTGTCAGATAGGTGATCAGTGCGACCGCCAGAGTCTTGCCGATGAACTCCGACCAGGGTTGGGTGGCACCAAACAGCGAGAAGTTGGCCGACAACGCAGGGAACAAGGCCTGCAGCTGCTGGGCGATGGCGCCGCCGATGGCATCGCCGCCGTACACGCCGGTCAGGATGCCGATCAGGGTAATGCCGATCTGCACCGTGGAAAGGAAGTTCTCGGGCTTTTCCGACAGGGCCAGCGCGCGGGCGGCGCGCTTGCTGGAGCTGGCCAGCTGCTTGAGGCGGCTCTTGCGAGAGGTCATGACCGACATCTCGGACATGGCAAAGAACCCGTTCAGCAGAATCAGGGCAAGTACGATGAAAAATTCAAACACGGGTCTCTCCCCGGGTTGGTGGCAGGGAGGGCGGGTGCTTGCGGTGGCGGCGGCCGCTCAGGGGCGGGATCCGGCGCTGTGGCGGGGGATAAGGGTCGTCGTCCATAGGGTGCGCCACGAAGGCGCTGGGCAATCTTAGCAAACCCGGCGGGCCAGGTACGCCCGGCCGTTCACATTTCGGGGCCAAAAAACACGGTGGGAATACCCTGAATGCCATCAAACCGTCATAATTCGCCCTTGGTGCCGTCCCTCCCGCGACGGCGAATAGGCTCCCCATGTTTTCGTTGCAGACCATCTTTGGCTCCGGCAAGCAGTTCTATACCTACCTCGACGAGGCCGCGCAGGCCGCCTATGACGGTGCCAAGGCACTGCACAGCATGATGCGCGAGGCCGATCGTCAGCCGGCGCTGGATGCGTTCAAGCTCGCCCGTCTGCGCGAACGCGCCGCCTCGGACAAGATCAGCCAGGCGCTGGTCGACAGCTTCATGACCCCGATCGAGCGCGAGGACATCGAAGCGCTGGGTTCGGCGCTGTACAAGATCCCCAAGCAGATCGAGAAGTTCGCCGATCGCTATTCGCTGGCTGTGCAGCATTTGGACCAGATCGATTTCGCCCCGCGCGCGGCGATGCTGGAGCAGGCCGCAGGCGTGGTGGTGGAGATGGTCAACGACCTGCGCCACATGAACCTGGACCGCATGACCGCGCTCAACGAGAAGCTGCGTTCATTGGAGAACGAGGCTGACCGCCTGATGCTGGAGTTGTACCGCGACATCTACTCCGGTCGCCTGGACAACCTGCAGATGTTCCTGCTCAAGGAATTCTTCGAGATCCTGGAAAAGGCCATCGACCGTTGCCGCGAAGCCGGCGTGGTGGCTTACCAGATCGTGCTCAAGAACAGCTGACGGGGACGCTCTATGCTCACCCTCGTCCTGGTGGTGATTCTGGCCGCGCTCGTCTTCGAGTTCATCAACGGCTTCCACGACACCGCCAATTCCATTGCCACCGTGGTGGCAACCAAGGTCCTGTCGCCCGGTTGGGCGGTGATGTTGGCCGCTTTCATGAACCTGATCGGCGCGCTGACCGGCACCGCCGTCGCGCTGACCATCGCCAATGGCCTGCTCAACACCGACGTGGTCGATGTGACTCCGCAGGTGATCCTGTGCGCGCTGCTGGGCGGCATCGTCTGGAACCTGATCACCTGGTGGAAGGGCCTGCCGTCCTCCTCCTCGCATGCCCTGATTGGTGGCCTGTGTGGCGCCGGTCTGGCCGCTGCGCATAACAATTGGGATGCGCTGATCTGGTCGCAGAACCTTGGCAACTGGGCGCAGAACAAGGGCCTGTTGTGGAAGGTGTTCGTGCCGATGATCACCTCGCCGATCGCCGGCTTCCTGCTCGGCGTGGTGGTGATGTGCCTGTTGTGGGCGATCATCGCCGGCATGGCCCGCGTGGGCGGCATGCTTGGCCGGCTGGCGCGTCCGCGCTGGGTCAATGCCTTCTTCGGCAAGGCGCAGATTGTCTCGGCGGCGTACATGGGCTTTGCCCACGGTCATAACGATGCGCAGAAGACCATGGGCATCATCGCCATGACCTTGATCGGTGCCGAGGCAACCGGCGCACTGAATGACCTGCCGTCGTGGCTGGCCTTCATGCACCCGGATGCCCATGGTGGCGACGGTATCGCCATGTGGATCGTGCTGACCTGCGCGGTGGTGATGGCGGCCGGTACCGCTTCGGGCGGCTGGAAGATCATCAAGACCCTGGGTCACAAGATGGTCAAGCTGCACCCGATCCACGGCTTTGCCGCGGAGACCAGCTCGGCCACCATCCTGACCCTGGCTGCGCACTTCGGCATGCCGGTCTCGACCACCCACAGCATCTCCACCGCGATCATGGGCGTTGGCTTTGCCAAGAACCCGCGTTCGCTGCGCCTGGGCGTGATCGAGCGCATCCTGTGGGCCTGGATCCTGACGATCCCGGCGGCAGGTGGTTGTGCTTACCTGATCCTGCGCCTGTTCGAAATGGCGGGTTGGAACTGAGGTTATTGGTTCGCAGTCTGCAAACAGAAACCCGCCAGTGATGGCGGGTTTTTTGTTGGGTGGGGCGGGGTGTTGTTGTGTTGTTTGTGGGAGCGGCGTGAGCCGCGAAGCTCGCACACCATCAGGTGGCAAAAGGCCCTGTCTTGTCGGCAATGCCGGCTTCGCGGCTTATGCCGCTCCCACAAAAGAGAAAAATGGCGGCGCGCGGCCAACAAAAAGCCCGCCGGTGAGGGCGGGCTTTCGGTGCAGCGAGATTGCTTGGATCAGGCTTCCAGCGAAGCCAGGTCGCCCTTGCTCTCCAGCCAGCCCTTGCGGTCCGGGGCGCGCTTCTTTGCCAGCAGCATGTCCATCAATGCCGAGGTTTGCTCGCTGTCGTCCACGGTGAGCTGCACCAGGCGGCGCGTATCCGGATGGATGGTGGATTCGCGCAGCTGCGAGGGATTCATCTCGCCCAGGCCCTTGAAGCGGGTGACGCTGACCTGGCCGCGGATCTTCTCGCGCTCGATCTTGTCCAGCAGCGAGCGCTTCTCTTCCTCGTCCAGCGCGTAGAACACCTGTTTGCCCACGTCGACGCGGAACAGCGGCGGCATTGCCACGAACACGTGGCCGGCATCCACCAGTGACGGGAAGTGACGCAGGAACAGGGCGGTCAGCAAGGTGGCGATGTGCAGGCCGTCGGAGTCGGCGTCGGCCAGGATCACGATCTTGCCGTAGCGCAGGCCGGATAGGTCGTCCTTGCCCGGGTCGCAGCCGATGGCGATGGCCAGGTTATGCACTTCTTCCGATGCCAGCACGCTGCCCGAGGCGACTTCCCAGGTGTTCAGGATCTTGCCGCGCAGCGGCAGGATGGCCTGGAAATCCTTGTCGCGGGCCTGCTTGGCGCTGCCGCCTGCCGAGTCGCCCTCCACCAGGAACAGCTCGGTGCGCGACAGGTCCTGGCTGATGCAGTCGGCCAGCTTGCCGGGCAGGGCAGGACCCTGGGTGACCTTCTTGCGGGTGACCAGCTTTTCGGTCTTCAGGCGCGCGCTGGCACGCTCGATGGCGATCTGCGCGATCTTCTCGCCCAGTTCCACGTTCTGGTTCAACAGCAGGCTGAAGGCGTCGTGGGCGGCGCCTTCGACAAAGCCGGCGGCCTGGCGCGAGGACAGGCGTTCCTTGGTCTGGCCGCTGAACTGCGGATCGGTCATCTTCAGTGACAGCACGAAGGAGACGCGGTCCCAGACATCTTCCGGGGCCAGCTTGACGCCGCGCGGGAGCAGGTTGCGGAAGTCGCAGAACTCGCGCAGCGCCTCGGTCAGGCCGGTGCGCAGGCCGTTGGCGTGGGTGCCGTGCTGGGCGGTCGGGATCAGGTTGACGTAGCTTTCCTGCACCAGCTCGCCTTCCGGCAGCCAGGCCACCGCCCAGTCGACAATCTCGGTTTCCTTCTTCAGCGAGCCGGCAAACAGGTCGGCCGGCAGCATTTCACGCTCGCCCAGCTCGGCCTTCAGGTAGTCGCGCAGGCCGTCCTCGTAGTACCAGGTGTCGACTTCGCCGGTGGCTTCGTCGGTCAGCTTCACGGTCAGGCCCGGGCACAGCACGGCCTTGGCGCGCAACAGGTGGCGCAGCGCACGGACGTTGAACTTGGGCGTGTCGAAGTACTTGGGGTCCGGCCAGAAGCGCAGGCGGGTGCCGGTGTTCTTCTTGCCGACGCTGCCGACCACTTCGAGCGGGCTGGCGCGGTCGCCGTCGCGGAAGCTGATGCGGTGCTCGCTGCCGTCGCGGCGGATATGGATCTCCACCAGCGTCGACAGGGCGTTGACCACCGATACGCCAACGCCGTGCAGGCCGCCGGAGAAGGTGTAGTTGCGGTTGTTGAACTTGCCGCCGGCATGGAGCCGGGTCAGGATCAGTTCCACGCCCGGGATCTTTTCTTCCGGGTGGATGTCCACCGGCATGCCGCGGCCGTCGTCGCTGACTTCGCAGCTGCCATCCTTGAACAGGGTGACTTCCACGGTTTTGGCGTGGCCGGCCAGGGCCTCGTCGACCGAGTTGTCGATCACTTCCTGCGCCAGATGGTTCGGGCGGGCGGTGTCGGTATACATGCCAGGACGGCGTTTGACCGGGTCCAGGCCAGAGAGGACTTCGATGTCAGCGGCGTTGTAACGGGCGTTCATGAATCTCGGTAGGGCGCAAATCGACGTGGGAGTGTGCGGTCTGGCGGCGATTTTTGCACGCAGGGCATTCAGGGCCGGGGCAGCTGTGACGCGTTATGCTGTACACGGTTCCTAAACAGGCCCGCCGTGTCTGGCTGGGCAAGCCGAGGAGGTTTTGGATGAAAACATCAAAATTGCTGGCCCTGGGTGTTGTTGTCGCTGCGGTTGCCGCGGTTCCCTTCGTGATGGCGCAGAGCGCTGACAGGGGCAAGGCGGCCGAGGCTGCACAGGCGGCCCCCGTGGACAAGGCGCAGAGCGATGCCGAGCAGAAGGCCAAGCGCCGCGCTGCCGCCGCTGCCCAGGACAAGGCCAAGGCTGACCAGCCGGCGCCGCGTGAAGAAGAGGAAGAGGAAGCCCGTCGCCGTCGCTGACGCGGTTTCCCGGTGTTTCAAGGACGCCCCGGCGCAGGTCGGGGCGTCTTTTTTTTAATCCGCCGCATCCAGTGCTTGGGTGTTTTGGCGACAACCTTTAAACTAGGGCTTTCCGGGAGGCAGTGAGCCGTGACCCCCCTTATTTTTGTTACCGGTGGTGTGGTGTCCTCGCTTGGCAAGGGCATTGCGGCCGCGTCCCTGGCCTCGATCCTCGAGGCGCGTGGCCTGAAGGTCACCATGATGAAGCTGGATCCGTACATCAACGTCGATCCAGGCACGATGAGCCCCTTCCAGCACGGCGAGGTCTATGTCACCGACGACGGTGCCGAGACCGACCTCGATCTGGGCCATTACGAGCGTTTCGTACATAACCGCCTGAGCCGCAAGAATTCGGTGACCACCGGGCGCATTTACGAGAACGTGATCCGCAAGGAGCGCCGTGGGGATTACCTGGGCGCCACCGTGCAGGTCATTCCGCATATCACCGACGAAATCCGCCGCTGCATCGACGAGGCCACCGAAGGCTTTGACGTGGCGCTGGTGGAAATCGGCGGCACCGTCGGCGACATCGAGTCGCTGCCGTTCCTGGAGGCCATCCGCCAGGTGCGCACCGAGCGTGGCCCGGAGAAGGCGCTGTTCATGCACCTCACCCTGGTGCCGTACATCGGTGCAGCAGGTGAGCTGAAGACCAAGCCGACCCAGCACTCGGTCAAGGAACTGCGCTCTATCGGCATCCAGCCGGACGTGCTGCTATGCCGTTCCGAGCAGGCGATTCCGGATTCTGAGCGCCGCAAGATTTCGCTGTTCACCAATGTATCCGAGCGTGCGGTGATCAGCGTGCCGGACGTGGAAGTGCTGTACCGCGTGCCGATGGGCCTGCATGCGCAGGGCCTGGACGAGATCGTGGTCAATCAGCTCAAGCTGGGTGACAAGGCTGGTCCGGCCGACCTGTCCGAGTGGGAGGCAGTGCTGGATGCCGCGTTGCATCCGCTGGACGAAGTCACCATCGCCGTGGTCGGCAAGTACGTCGACCATCAGGATGCGTACAAGTCGGTGGGCGAGGCGCTCAAGCACGGCGGCCTGCGCCAGCGCACCAAGGTGAACCTGAAGTGGCTGGAAGCGCAGGAGCTGGAAGAGTCCGGCCTGTCCGCGCTGGACGGCGTGGACGGCATCCTGGTGCCTGGCGGCTTTGGTGATCGCGGCTTCGAAGGCAAGGTGCTGACCTCGCAGTACGCCCGTGAGCAGAAGGTGCCGTACTTCGGCATCTGCTATGGCATGCAGGCGGCGGTGGTCGATTTCGCCCGTCACGTGGCTGGCCTGGAAGGTGCCAACAGCACCGAAAACGACCGCCAGTCGCCGAATCCGGTGATCGGCCTGATCACCGAATGGCGTACCGCTACCGGTGAGATCGAGAAGCGCGACGAGAAGTCCGACCTGGGCGGCACCATGCGCCTGGGCCTGCAGGAGCAGCGCCTGAAGCCGGGTACCCTGGCCCGTGAGCTGTACGGCAAGGACGTGGTGGCCGAGCGTCACCGCCACCGTTACGAGTTCAACAACCGCTACCGCACCCAGTTGGAAGACGCGGGTCTGGTGATCGCTGGCAAGTCGATGGATGACACGCTGGTGGAAGTGGTTGAGCTGCCGCGCGACCAGCACCCGTGGTTCCTGGCCTGCCAGGCACACCCGGAGTTCCTGTCCACCCCGCGTGGCGGCCACCCGCTGTTCATCGGCTTCATCCGCGCCGCGCGCGAGAAGAAGGCCGGCGGCAAGCTGCTGCAGGAAGCCCGCGCCTGAAAAGGTAGTGCCGAGTCATGCTCGGCAAGGGCTTCCCCAGCAAAATGCCAACCCCTCCCCAGCCCTCCCCTTCGCTGCGCGAAAGGGAGGGGGCAACAGCGGTAGTGCCGAGCCATGCTCGGTAAGGGGCTTCACCGGTAACGCCTCTACCGAGCATGGCTCGGCACTACAGGAGGCATCAAACAAGGCCCGCCCCGCGCGGGCCTTGTCCGTTTCAGCGTCCCGGCCGCTTTCAGGCGAAAGCAACGCGCCGCGTTGGCCCGCGCTTCGGCTAAACTGCGGCACGGTTTTTGTGTTCCCCGTCGACAACCCGACGCACCTAGACGAGCCTGACCCCCAGACATGACCAATATCGCCAAGATCCACGCCCGTGAAATCCTCGACAGCCGTGGCAACCCCACGCTGGAAGCCGAAGTCACCCTGGCCGACGGCTCGTTCGGCCGCGCCGCCGTTCCGTCCGGTGCTTCGACCGGTACCAAGGAGGCCGTGGAACTGCGCGATGGCGACAAGACCCGCTACCTGGGCAAGGGCGTGCGCAACGCCGTTGCCAACATCAATGGCGCGATCGCCTCGGCCCTGGTCGGCTTTGATGCCGAAGACCAGCAGGGTCTGGACCGCCGCCTGATCGATCTGGACGGTACCGAGAACAAGGGCCGCCTGGGCGCCAACGCGCTGCTCGGTGTTTCGATGGCGGCCGCGCATGCCGCTGCGGCGTCGAAGAAGCAGGCGCTGTGGCAGTACCTGGGCGCCAAGACCGGCGTTGCACCGTCGCTGCCGGTACCGATGATGAACATCATCAACGGCGGCGCGCATGCCGACAACAACGTCGACTTCCAGGAGTTCATGGTGCTGCCGGTCGGCTTCAGCTCGTTCAGCGAATCGCTGCGTGCCGGCACCGAGATCTTCCACGCGCTCAAGTCGGTGCTCAAGGGTCATGGCCTGAGCACGGCGGTGGGTGACGAAGGCGGCTTCGCCCCGGACTTCCGCAGCAACGTCGAAGCGCTGGACACCATTCTGGAAGCGATCGGCAAGGCCGGTTACAACGCCGGTGAAGACATCCTGCTGGGCCTGGACGTGGCCTCCAGCGAGTTCTACGAGAACGGCAAGTACAACCTGGTCGGTGAGAACAAGCGCCTGACCTCCGAGCAGTTCGTCGACTTCCTGGCCGACTGGACCGCGCAGTACCCGATCATCACCATCGAAGACGGCCTGGCCGAGAACGACTGGGCCGGTTGGAAGCTGCTGACCCAGCGCATCGGCAACAAGGTGCAGCTGGTGGGTGACGATCTGTTCGTGACCAACCCGAAGATCTTTGCCGAAGGCATCGAGTCGGGCACCGCCAACGCCATCCTGATCAAGGTCAACCAGATCGGCACCCTGACCGAGACCCTGGAAGCGATCGCCATGGCCGACAAGGCGGGTTATGCCGCCATCGTCTCGCACCGCTCGGGTGAAACCGAAGACACCACCATCGCTGACATCGCCGTGGCCACCACCGCCACCCAGATCAAGACCGGCTCGCTGTGCCGCAGTGATCGCGTGGCCAAGTACAACCAGCTGCTGCGCATCGAGGAAGCCCTCGGCAGCGGCGCGCGCTACGCTGGCCGTGACGCGTTTGTCTCGCTCAAGCGCTGATCGTCATGCGTAATTGGCGCTGGCTGCTGCTGGTGCTGGCGGTACTGCTGGCATTGCTGCAGTACCGCTTCTGGTTTGGCCAGGGCAACTCGGGCGAAGTGATGATGCTCGAAGCGCAGGTGGCCAACCAGAAACGTGACAACGATGGTCTGCAGCAGCGCAACGATTCGTTGGCCGCCGAAGTCCAGGATCTGAAGGACGGCGAGGCGGCCATCGAAGAGCGTGCGCGCAGCGAGCTGGGCATGATCAAACCCGGTGAGAAGTTCTACCGGGTGGTCGAGGATGCGCCGGTGGCGGCCCCGGTTGCGCCCGCCGCCACGCCTGCCAATGCAGCGGCAGCAGGGCAGGGCGACCCGCAGTCGCCGCCGGAGAACATCCCATGATCGTGCAGACCTGGGCCGTGGTGCCGGCCGCCGGGCGCGGTACCCGCTTTGGCGGGCCGATGCCCAAGCAATATCTGTTGGCCGAGGGTGAGCCCCTGCTGGCGCACACCTTGCAGGCCTTGCTGTCGCATCCCGGCGTGGCCGGGGTGATGGTGGCCATTGCCGAGAACGACGCCGACTGGCCGGGCTGGAGCTCGTTCGCCGACAAGCCCGTACTGACCTGCGTGGGAGGAGAGACCCGCGCAGCGTCAGTGTTGGCTGGCCTGCAGGCTTTGCCGGACAGCGTGCGTGCCGACGACTTCGTGCTCGTGCATGACGCAGCACGGCCGAATCTGGCGGCCGCTGATCTGAGCCGCCTGCTGGAAGTGGGCCGTGCCGATCCTGTCGGCGGCATCCTGGCTGCGCCTGTGCGCGACACCCTCAAGCGTGCCGGCGACGACGGCGGCATTGATTGCACCGAGCCGCGCGAGCGTCTGTGGCGCGCGCTCACCCCGCAGCTGTTCCGTCGTCATCAACTGACCCGGGCCTTGCTCGATGCGGCTGCAGCCGGCGTCGACGTCACCGACGAGGCCATGGCGATGGAGCGTCAGGGCGTGCGGCCCTTGCTGGTCGAAGGCGCGGAAAGCAATTTCAAGGTCACCACGCCGGCTGACCTGGCCCGTTTCGAATTCGAGCTGTCGCGGCGCGGCAGCTGATCCCTTGCCGGCGCAGTGGCGCCGGCTCTGCCAAGAAGTACCTGCCATGAATTCTCCTGTTTCCTTCCCTCCCATCCGTATCGGCCAAGGCTATGACGTGCATGCCTTTGGCGAGGGTGACCACATCATGCTGGCCGGCGTGCGCGTGCCGCACAGTCGTGGCGTGCTGGCGCACAGCGATGGCGACGTCGCCTTGCATGCGCTGTGCGATGCCATGCTCGGCGCGCTGGCGTTGGGGGATATCGGCGTGCATTTCCCGCCTTCCGATGAGCGCTGGAAGGGGGCGGACAGCAGTCGCTTTGTCAGTCATTGCAATGAGCTGCTGCGCGCGCGCGGCTGGGTGGTTGGCAATGTCGACATCACGGTGATCTGTGAGCGTCCCAAGGTTGGCCCGCATGCGCAGGCCATGCGCGAGCAGGTCGCGCAGTTGCTGGCGATCGACCTGGACCGGGTCAGCATCAAGGCCACCACCAGCGAGAAGCTGGGCTTCACCGGCCGCGAGGAGGGCATTGCCGCGCAGGCCGTGGCCTTGCTGGTGGCGGCATGACCGCGCTGCCCTTGGCGTTTGGCGCGCCGGTGCTGAGCGCTGCGATCCGCAGCGTGCCGGAAGATTTCCAGGTCGACGAAATCCCCGCCTTCGAGGCAACCGGCGAAGGCGAGCACCTGCTGCTGGACATCCGCAAGCGCGGCGCCAATACCGTGGCCATCGCCAGGCAGCTGGCGCAGTGGGCGGGCGTGCCGGAAATGGGCGTGAGCTATGCCGGGCAGAAGGATCGCCATGCCGTGACCACGCAGCGTTTCAGCGTGCACCTGCCGAAGCGGGTCGCGCCGGATCTGGCCTTGCTGGAATCGGACGAATTGCACGTGCTGGCCTCGACCTGGCACAACCGCAAGCTGCAGCGCGGCGCGTTGGCGGGCAACCGCTTCAAGCTGGTGCTGCGCGGCGTGCAGGGCGACAAGGCAGCCATTGAGCAGCGCCTGCAGGTCGTTGCCGCGCGCGGCCTGCCGAACTGGTTTGGCGAGCAGCGCTTTGGCCGCGATGGCGGCAATGTGCCGGCAGCACTGCAGATGTTTGCCGGCCGCCGTGTGCGCAAGGACCAGCGTTCGATGCTGTTGTCGGCCGCGCGCTCGGCCTTGTTCAACCGCGTGCTGGCCGCACGGGTGGAGCAGGGCAACTGGGACACCGCGCTGGAAGGCGAGGTGTGGATGCTGGATGGCAGCCGCTCGGTGTTCGGTCCGGAGCCGATGACGGATGTGTTGGCCGAGCGTCTGGCACGTTTCGACATCCATCCCAGTGCGCCCTTGTGGGGTGTGGGCGAGCTGCGTTCGAGCGATGTCGCGCGGGCGTTGGAAGAACAGGCGCTGTCCGATGCGCAGGCCCTGGCCTTGCGCGCCGGGCTGGAGCAGGCCGGGCTCAAGCAGGAGCGACGCTCGCTGCGGCTCAAGCCTTTGTTGATGCAGCACCAATGGCTGGCCGAGGACGTACTGGAAGTGTCGTTTGCGCTGCCGTCCGGCTGTTACGCCACCGCGGTGCTGCATGAACTGGGCGTAGTGACCGATGCCAGCCGCAATGAAATTGCCGGTAGCGCGGCAGCTGACGCCGAACCATCCAGCGAAGAAAGCGCCGCCGACTGAAGGGCTGGCGAGCTTGTAGCCCGGGTAAGCGCAGCGCACCCGGGGTTGTTCACATGAAGCTTTGAAACACCATTGGACCTTGCCTCCCGGGTGCGCTGCGCTTACCCGGGCTACAAAGCTACGACGCGGCTCCCGCCGCCTGCCTTGGTCGTTTCAGCGGTTGGCCAGCAGCACCAGTACCGCGCCGGTGCCACCCTGGGTGGGCGGTGCGGAGTGAAATGCGAGCACATCATTGCGTTGACGCAGCATGCGGTCGACCAGGTTCTTCAACACCGGCGCGCCGCCATCTGACTGCAGGCCCTTGCCGTGGATGATGCGCACGCAGCCGTGTTCATGCGCCCGTGCCTCCAGCAGGAATTGGCGCAGCAGGTTTTCGGCCTGGGCGGCGGTGGCGCCGTGGAGGTCCAGTTCGTCCTGTACGGAATACTGGCCTCGCTTGAGCCGCTGGAACATCTGCGGCGGCAGATTGTCGCGGCGGTAGCTGGCATTGTCGCCGGCTTCCAGGGGTTTGCTGGAACGTAACAGGCGGGCGAATTCACCCAATGCCTCGGATTCATCCTGCTCGGCCATGCGCGCGCGCGGCTTGGGCCGTGGCTTGCCCGCAGCCGGTGCCTCCATCTGGCGCATCGGCGTTACCTCGCCAATGGCCGAACGGAACAGTGCGGCGTCATCTTCTTCATCTGGGTACGACATTTGTACAGCGTAACGTGCGCACAGTCGCAGGCAAGCCCTGCGGGGGTGGAAAGTGCCGCGGCGCATTCCGGTATCATGGTTGCTCAGGTCGGTCCGTCACGGTGATGTACTAACCGGAGGTTCCGGCGATTGCGGCGCTGAGTGGGAGCGTCGCGTGTTGATCCAGTAACCCAGGCCTTTAATGCGCGTACTTGTATCAAATGACGATGGTGTGGACGCCCCCGGCATCAAGATGTTGGCCGAGCAGCTCCGCAGCGCCGGACATGAAGTCACCGTGGTGGCACCGGACCGTGATCGCTCCGGCGCCTCCAACTCACTCACGCTGGATCAACCGGTGCGTCTGCGCCGCATTGACCATTACACCTGCGCGGTCGCGGGCACGCCTACCGACTGCGTGCACCTGGCGTTGACGGGCATGCTCGAGTACGAGCCGGACATCGTGGTGTCTGGCATCAACAATGCCGCCAACCTCGGCGACGACGTGATCTATTCGGGCACCGTGTCGGCAGCGATGGAAGGGCGCGGTCTCGGCCTGCCGTCGGTGGCGGTGTCGCTGGTCACGCACAAGCATGAAGCCAAGCATTTCCTCAGCGCCGCACGCGCCGCGGTGGAAATCGTGTCCCGGCTCATCGCCGATCCCCTGCCAGCCGACACCATTCTCAACGTCAACGTGCCGGACCTGCCCTGGGACGAGATCCGCGGCTTTGAAGTGACCCGGCTTGGCAACCGTCATCGTGCCGAAGCCTGCGTTCCGGCAACCGACCCGCGCGGCAACACCGTGTACTGGATCGGCCCGGCCGGCAGCGAGCAGGACGCTGGTCCTGGCACCGATTTCCATGCGGTGCGTACCGGGCATATTTCGATCACCCCGATCCAGGTCGACCTGACCCGCTATTCGGCGTTGGAAAAGGTCGCCAGTTGGGTGGGTGGGCTGACTGAAACCCTGGGGAAGCCTGAATGACGCCGCGCCTGCGCCTGCAGCCGGAGGCCGTGGGTATCGGCATGACCTCGCAGCGGGTGCGCGACCGTCTGGTGGATCGGCTGCGCGAAGTGGGCATCGCTGACGAGGCCACGCTCAACGCCGTGCGGGTGGTGCCACGCCATCTGTTCATTGATGAGGCGCTGGCCTCACGCGCCTACGAGGACACCGCTCTGCCTATCGGCCATGGCCAGACCATCTCCCAGCCTTGGGTGGTGGCGCGGATGACCGAGGTGGTGCTGGCGGTTGCGCCGAAAAAGGTACTGGAAGTTGGTACCGGCTCTGGTTACCAGGCCGCCATTCTCGGCGCGTTGGGCCTTGAGGTGTTCACTGTCGAGCGCATTGGCGACCTGCTGCGGCAAGCGCGCAAGCGTTTCCGGCATCTGGGCATGAACATCCGCACCAAGCATGACGACGGCCGCATCGGCTGGCCCGAACACGGGCCGTACGATGCCATCGTGGTGACCGCGGCTGCGCCGGCGCTGGTGGATGCCTTGATCGACCAGTTGGCCGTGGGCGGGCGCCTGGTGGCGCCGGTTGGCGGGCCGGGTGGACAGGTGTTGTTGCAACTGACCCGGCAGGCCGATGGCACCATTACCCAGGAAGAACTGGCACCGGTGAGTTTCGTACCGTTGTTGCCGGGCATGCTGGACTGAGAACAGGACTACTCACGGAATGAAGATCTTCGGGCCGTTATACGACCGCGCCATGGTATGGGCCGCCAATGAGCGCGCGCCTACCTATTTGACTGTGCTCAGTTTCATCGAGGCCATCATCTTCCCGGTGATGCCGGAAGTGATGCTGATGCCGATGTGCGTGGCGCAGCCGCGCAAGGGCTGGCGCTTCGCGACGCTGAGCCTGATTGGCTCGATGGCCGGTGCGATGGTCGGTTATGCACTGGGTCATTATGCGTTCGAGGTGCTCAAGCCGATGTTCGAGGCGATGGGCATGCTGCCGGCCATTGAAAGCGGCATCGCGACCCTGCAGGCCAAGATGGCGGAGTCGCCGTGGGCGGTGTTTACCTTCCTGGTGCTGGGCGGCTTCATGCCCATCCCGATGAAGGTCTTCACATGGGCCTCGGGTATCGTCGGCGTGCCGCTGCCGCAGTATGTGTTGAGCATGCTGGTTGGGCGCGGCAAGCGGGTTTATTTGTTGGCGGCGGTGATCCGCTTCGGCGGCGCACAGGCGGCTGAACGGTTGCGGCGCTGGATTGAGCCGCTGGGCTGGATTGCCACCGCATTGGTGGTGGGCCTGGTGGCATGGCTGGTCTGGAGGGCTAAATTCGCATGAATGCATTGATGTTGGGCAAGGGCTTGGGCAGGGCACTGGCTGTTCTGGCAGTGGTCTCGTTGGCGGCGTGCGGTACCGCCACGGTAGTGAAGCCCTCGGGCGGTAGCTCGGGCACGTCCACCTCGACCACGCCGCGCACCTCCGTGGCCAAGCCTGGGCAGACCGCAATCGTGCGACGTGGCGATACGTTGTTCGGCATTGCCCGGATCAACAACATCACCCCGCGTGATCTCGCGGCCTGGAATGGCCTGTCCGAGCCTTACACGATCTACCCGGGTCAGGCCCTGCGGCTGTACCCGGGCGGTGCGACGGCCAGTCGGCCGGCGGGCACCGGCTCGACGACGAGCACCACCCGTCCGGCTACGCCGCCGCCGGCAGCGACGCCTACGCCGGTCAACAGTGGCATTGCCTGGCGCTGGCCGGCTGACGGTGCCCTGGTCGGGCGCTTCGTCGCCGGTGAAGCCACCAAGCAGGGCGTGGATATCGCAGGCAGCAGTGGTCAGGCAGTGCGTGCCGCGGGCCCTGGCGTGGTGGTGTACTCCGGCGCTGGCTTGGTGGGCTATGGCGAGCTGATCATCATCAAACACAACGACCAGTGGCTGTCGGCCTATGGCCACAACCGCAAGCGCCTGGTCAATGAAGGTCAGAGCGTCAAGGCCGGTGACCAGATCGCAGAGATGGGCCGTACCGGCACCTCGCGCGACATGCTGCACTTCGAGATCCGCTACAACGGCAAGCCGGTTGATCCGCTGGTCTATCTGCCGAGCCGCTAGATGTCTGCGGTCCCGTCCTGATCATCGGGCGGGACCCGCAGCAGATGTGTCAGACCCAATAGTTGAGGGCGGTACCGGGATTGCTTCGGTGCCGTGATCGCATCCATGTTTGAAGAGGGGGCAGATGCAGAAGCCGAGGTACTGGTTCCAGGCCGCAAGTAATGGGCAAGGTTGGAGCTGGCCCCTGGCCTGGCAGGGCTGGGTGGTATACGCGCTGCTGGCAGTCCTGTTGCCGGCAGGCTTTCTGTTGTTTCCGCCCACGACCAGCCCGGTCGCGTTCGCCGGCTTCCATGCTTGTGTGGCCCTGTCGACGCTGCTGGTGTGTTGGCTGAAAGGTGAGCCGCTGGCTCGCTAGATCGCAACTCCTGTAGTGGCGAGCCATGCTCGGCAGCCGCTTTCCCGGTGGTGCGCCAGCACGCACCGGACTCGTGGGAGCGATGTAAGCCGCGAAGCTGATGAACCATCTGATGCATTGCCTGTAAGGCCCTTGCCGAGCATGGCTCGGCACTACAGGGAGGCGTTTGGCCTCGCCAGCAGGTGCTGCGGATCAGGCGTTGTTGGGATTGCCGACGGCCTGCACGCTGACTGATCGTCAGCTTCCGCTCCCACAATAATGCACCGGCGCAGCGTGGCTGCGCGCTACGGGGTGCTTTCCAGGATGATGGCCATCACCACGCGGCGGTTTTCGCCGGCCAGCACGTTGTACGTGCGTGCGGCCGAGGCGTTGTTCATCACCTCGATGCCAATGCCACGGGTCAGGCAGGCCGCCATGATCGCGGCCGGCGGGAAGATCTGCTTCTCGCCCGTACCCAGGATCACCAGCGCTGGATTCAACTCCAGTGCTGCCTCCAGATCCTCGGCACGCAACTCGGCCACCGACGCAACCGGCCAGTCCTCTATAAGGTTGTTCGGCGCAAGGATGAAGCTGCGACTCAGTGCGCGGTCATTCACCTGCGCATGGTGGCCATCGGCCGAGCGCAGGGAGTAGGTGTAATCGGGAAGTTCGCGACTGAACTGCATGGATATTCCTCGGCGATCAGCCGCGCGGCAGTACGATCTGGCGCTTTTCCTTGGCCGGGCGGTACAGCACGGCAACATGACCGATGCGCTGCACCAAGGCGGCGCCGCTGGCCTGGATCAGCTCATCGATCAGCGCGTCGCGGGCCTCGCGGTCTTCTGCTGCAACCTTCACCTTGACCAGTTCGTGGCGTTCCAGCACCTCATCCAGCTCGGCCAAAAAGGCCGGGGTGACCCCTTTGCCGCCGATCTGCAGCAGTGCTTTCAGGTCGTGCGCAATGCCGCGCAGGAATCGGTTCTGGGCCGAGGTCAGGACGATGGACATGCAGGACTACAGGTAATCAAGGGGGTTCAGGGTATCATGACCACCCCTGTGAGCCCCATTGCCGATGCCTTCCCGTAGCAAAAGCAGCCAGCGCTGGCTGAAAGAACACTTTTCCGATCCTTTTGTGAAAAAGGCCCAGAAGGAGGGCATGCGCTCGCGCGCGGCCTACAAGCTGGAGGAGCTGCTGGAGCGTGACCGCCTGCTGAAGCCGCACATGGTGGTGGTCGATCTGGGCGCCGCGCCCGGGGGCTGGTCGCAGCAGGTGCGCAGGCAGATGGGCGACACCGGTCGCGTCCTGGCCCTGGACATCCTGGAGATGCCGCCGCTGGCGGGCGTGGAGTTCCTTCACGGGGACTTCAGGGAAGAAACCGTCCTATCGCAGTTTGAAGCCATGCTCGGCGATCAGCCGGTGGACCTTGTGCTGTCGGATATGGCCCCCAATAAGAGTGGTATGGATGCGGTTGACCAGCCGCGGATGATGCACCTGGCGGAGTTGGCGATGGATTTTGCCGACAACCACCTCAAGCCCGGTGGGGCGTTCCTGATCAAGTTGTTCCAGGGCGTCGGCTTTGATGACTACGTGCGTGAACTGCGCCGTCGTTATGAAAAAGTGGCCATTCGCAAGCCGGATGCTTCGCGCAAGCGTTCACCTGAGGTTTATGCCCTCGGGCAGGGCAAGCGCAGCCAGATGAAGTAAGCTCAACCATACGACTTATCAGAAATTAGTATCTAGAGGGACACCGGAGCCGATGAGGATGAACGACCTGACCAAGAACCTCCTGTTGTGGGTGGTTGTCGCCGTCGTGCTGATGGTGGTGTTCCAGAGCTTTGCCCCGCGCAGCGGCGCAGCGGCTGCTGGCGACGCCCGCAATTACACGCAGTTCCTGCAGGAAGTGGACGCGGGCCGGATCAAGTCGGTCGAATACACCGACAAGACCACCCTCACCACCAACCATCTGCGCTTCAAGCGCGCTGACGGTTCCGACGGTGCCCTGTATGCACCGGCTGACCCCAAGCTGCTGGACCAGCTGTATTCCAAGAATGTTGAAGTTGCCCGTCAGGAACCGGCTGGCCCGAGTTTCTGGGGCATCGTGCTGCAGTTCCTGCCGATACTGCTGCTGATCGGCTTCTGGATCTTCATGATGCGGCAGATGCAGGGCGGTGGCGGCGGCGCCAAGGGCGCGATGTCCTTCGGCAAGTCCCGCGCCAAGCTGCAGGGCGAGGACCAGATCAAGGTCACCTTTGCCGACGTCGCCGGCTGCGACGAGGCCAAGGAAGAAGTCGGTGAACTGGTCGAGTTCCTGCGTGACCCCTCCAAGTTCACCAAGCTGGGCGGCAAGATTCCGCGCGGCGTGCTGATGGTCGGCCCGCCGGGTACCGGCAAGACCCTGCTGGCCCGCGCCATCGCCGGCGAGGCCAAGGTGCCGTTCTTCGCCATTTCCGGTTCGGACTTCGTCGAGATGTTCGTCGGCGTCGGTGCCAGCCGCGTGCGCGACATGTTCGAGCAGGCCAAGAAGCACGCGCCGTGCATCATCTTCATCGACGAAATCGATGCCGTGGGCCGTCACCGCGGCTCGGGCATGGGCGGTGGCCACGATGAGCGCGAGCAGACCCTGAACCAGATGCTGGTCGAGATGGACGGCTTCGAGGGCGGTGAGGGCGTGATCGTGATCGCCGCCACCAACCGTCCGGACGTGCTGGACAAGGCGCTGCTGCGCCCGGGCCGTTTCGATCGCCAGGTCATGGTCGGCCTGCCGGACATCAAGGGCCGCGAGCAGATCCTGCGCGTGCACCTGCGCAAGGTGCCAGCTGCCGATGACGTGCGTCCGGAAGTGTTGGCACGCGGCACCCCGGGTTTCTCCGGTGCCGACCTGGCCAACCTGATCAATGAAGGCGCCCTGTTTGCGGCTCGTCGCAACAAGCAGGAAGTCGACATGAAGGACTTCGAGGACGCCAAGGACAAGATCTACATGGGTCCGGAACGTCGCAGCATGGTCATGCGCGAGGATGAGCGTCGCAACACCGCTTACCACGAGTCCGGCCACGCCGTCGTCGCCATGTCGCTGCCCAAGGCCGACCCGGTGCACAAGGTCACCATCATGCCGCGCGGCTGGGCGCTGGGCGTGACCTGGCAGTTGCCGGAGCACGACCACATCAGCAAGTACCGCGACCGCATGCTGGAAGAACTGGCGATCCTGTTCGGCGGCCGTATTGCCGAGGAGATCTTCGTCGGTGAGATGTCGACCGGCGCTTCCAACGACTTCGAGCGGGCGACCAAGCTGGCCCGTGGCATGGTCACCAAGTACGGCATGTCCGATGTGATGGGCACCATGGTCTACGCCGATGAAGAAGGCGGCTATGGCATGCACAGCAAGACCATTTCCGAGGCGACCCAGCAGAAGGTGGACGCGGAAATCCGGCGCATCCTCGACGAGCAGTACCAGGTTGCCTACAAGATCCTGGAAGAGAAGCGCGATATCGTCGAGGCGATGACCGCTGCGCTGCTGGACTGGGAGACCATCGATGCCGAGCAGGTCAAGGCGATCATGGAAGGCCGCAAGCCGTCGCCGCCTGCGGGTTGGGTGGACAAGGGTGGCAACAACGACCGTACTGACGACGGCAAGGGTGGCGACGCTCCGCAGCCGGTCACGCCGATCACCGACCCTGCCGGCCAGCACTGAGCCGGCAGCGTCGAGGCAACAGCAACGGGCCGGTTCTCCGGCCCGTTTTCATATGCGCCTGCGGTCAGGCTGGGCGAGAATAGCGGGACTTTGGTTTTCTCTGGTTATGCCTCATGAATGATTCCGCGCCGCCGCCCAAGGCACCCTCGGCCAACGTGCCGGAGATGATCATCGCCACCGTGGCCGGCGTCGGTTTCGGGGTGAAGACCAACAACTTCCTGGCCGGCATCTTCATTGGCGTGGTGCTGGGCGTGATCCTCAGCCTGATCGGCAGCCGGATCCGCGCCCGCAACAAGGATTGAGCGGTTGCCGCGCTGTCCCGAGCCTGTCCATGCGCGCGTTTGGGCGTGGCTGCGCTGGCTTAAACTAGCGGCTGTTGCAGTGTGCTGGAGCGCCCATGTTTGATGTTCATCCCACCCTGGAGTGTGGCGACCGTACGCTGCGGCTGGATCGGCCGCAGGTGATGGGTATCGTCAATGTCACTCCGGATTCGTTTTCCGATGGTGGCCAGCATGCGGATACCGTCGCCGCCGTCACACATGCGTTGGCATTGGTGGAGCAAGGTGCCGATCTGCTTGATATCGGTGGCGAATCCACCCGCCCGGGGGCAAGCCCGGTATCCGTGCAGGAGGAGATCGATCGGGTCGTGCCGGTAATCGAAGCCTTGCTCCCGCAGGTGGCCGTGCCGCTGAGTGTGGACACCTTCAAGCCGGAGGTGATGCGCGCCGCGTTGGCCGCTGGCGCGCACATGATCAACGACGTGCAGGCCCTGCAGCAGCCTGGGGCAATGGAGGTAGTTGCCGCGTCGAAGGCGGCAGTGGTGCTGATGCACGCGGTGGGCGGGCCGTACGATGCAGGCGTTGCGCAGGCCTACGTTGACGTTGCCGGCGATGTGCAGCGTTTCCTCGCCGAGCGGATCTTTTCCGCCGAAATGGCGGGCATCGGGCGCAAGCGGTTGCTGCTGGACCCGGGTTATGGCTTCAACAAGGACACTGCGCAGAACTTCGCCCTGCTTGCTGCACAGGACCGCCTGAACGATCTGGGCGCACCGTTGCTGGCGGGTTTTTCGCGCAAGCGCTGCATCGGTGATGTCACCGGTCGGCTGCTGGCCAGCGAACGTGTGGCCGGTTCGTTGGCCGCGCACCTGCTGGCAGTGCAGAAAGGTGCGATGGTGGTGCGCGTGCATGACGTCGCTGCGACCGTCGATGCGCTCAAGGTGCTGGCTGCGTTTGATGCGGTGCCGGCCCCGCGGGCTGCCAGGCCGGCCATGCCGCGTTGGCCGGACGAGGATTGATGGGTATCGATCAGCGCCCCTTGGCCGTTGCCCTGATGGGGCCGACCGCCTCGGGCAAGACCGCTGCGGCCATTGCCCTGGCCAAGGCTTACGACGGCGAGATTGTCAGCGTCGATTCGGCCCTGGTCTACCGTGGCCTGGAGATCGGTGCTGCCAAGCCCGATGCCATCGAGCAGGATGGCATCCGCCATCACCTGCTGGATCTGCGTGATCCCTGGCAGACCTATTCGGCGGCTGAATTTTCGGCGGATGCGACCGAGGCCGTGCGTGACATCGTTGCGCGCGGCAAAGTACCGATCCTGGCGGGCGGTACCGGCCTGTATTTCCGCGCGCTGCTGCAAGGCCTGTCGCCGATGCCGGAGGCCGATCCCGGCCTGCGGGCGACCATTGCCGCCGAGGCGGAGGTCTGCGGCTGGCCGGCCTTGCATGCGCAATTGGCGGAGGTCGATCCGGTAGCTGCGGCGCGCATCCATGCCACCGACCCGCAGCGTATCCAGCGGGCACTGGAGGTGTATCGCCTGACCGGCAAGCCGATCAGCCATTGGCAGGCGATGCCGGGAATCGCGCGCCTGCCGGCGCGGGTGCTGAAACTGGTGCTGGCGCCGGCCGATCGCGCCGTGTTGCACCAGCGCATCGAGCGCCGTTTCGACCTGATGCTGGAGCGCGGTTTCCTGGATGAGGTGCGGGCACTGCGCGCGCTGCCGCAGATGGCAGCGGTGGCCGCTCCCTTGGACCTGCCAGCGGTACGTGCGGTGGGTTACCGGCAGGCCTGGCAGTTCCTGGACGGGCAGGGCACAGCCGCCGAGTTCCGCGACAAGGGCGTGTTCGCCACCCGCCAACTGGCCAAGCGCCAGCTCACCTGGCTGCGTGGTGAGCTGGATGCGCGCTGGTTTGACCCTGTTCGGGACATGTCTGGTGTGCGGAACGCGGTTTCCCGCTTTGTGGAAGGCTGAGCGGGCGCGCGGCGGTGTACCATCGGGGTTCCGGACGGGCAGGGGATGCCGCCATCGGTCCGGTCCATAAAAACAATAACGAGGAGTAGACGATGTCCAAGGGGCAGTCTTTGCAGGATCCGTTTCTGAATGCGTTGCGCCGCGAGCGCGTGCCGGTTTCGGTCTACCTGGTGAATGGCATCAAATTGCAGGGCACGATCGAGTCGTTTGACCAGTTCGTGGTGCTGCTGCGCAATACCGTCAGCCAGATGGTCTACAAGCACGCCATCTCCACCGTGGTGCCGGCGCGCAACGTGCGCGTGGGACCGGGTGGTGGCTACGTGCAGTCGGGTGATGGAACTCAGGCAAGCGATGACGATATCGACAACGAATAAGCAGGTGGCGGCGCATGTTTGACCGCTCGAAGAAGGGCGAACATGCGCTGTTGATCCAGCCGCATGTTGGCCGGCTGGAAGAAGATGTACTGGAGGAGTTCACCGATCTGGCGCGCTCGGCCGGGGCGAGCATCGCCGCGACCATCAGTGCGCGCATGGACAGGCCGAACCCCTCCACCCTGATCGGCAGCGGCAAGCTGGAGGAAGTGAAGGCTGCCGCCGATGCCACTGGCGCCGATCTGGTGCTGGTGAACCACCAGCTCAGCCCGGTGCAGGAGCGCAACCTGGAGCGCTACCTGGAACGCCGGGTCATTGATCGTACCGGGCTGATCCTGGACATCTTCGCCCAACGTGCGCACAGCCATGAAGGCAAGCTGCAGGTCGAGCTTGCCCAGCTGCGGCATATCGCCACGCGGCTGGTCCGTGGCTGGACCCACCTTGAGCGTCAGCGCGGTGGTTCCATCGGCCTGCGTGGCCCGGGTGAAACCCAGCTGGAAACCGACCGTCGCCTGCTGCAGAAGCGGGTGGAACAGCTGCAGAAACGGTTGGAAAAGGTCGAGGTGCAGCGCACCCAGATGCGGCGCGCGCGCGTGCGCAGCGAAATGCCGCGTATCGCGTTGGTTGGCTACACGAACGCTGGCAAGTCCACGCTTTTCAATGCCTTGACCGGCGCAGGTGCTTACGCGGCCGATCTGCTGTTTGCGACCTTGGACCCAACCGTGCGGCGTATCACGCTGCCCGGCGGCAACGCGATGCTGGCTGACACCGTCGGTTTCGTGCGCGACCTGCCCCACGATCTGGTGGCGGCGTTCCGCTCGACCCTGTCCGAAGCGCGTGAGGCGGATTTCCTGCTGCATCTGGTCGATGCCGCTGATCCGTTGCGCGAGGAGCGTATCGCCCAGGTCGATGAGGTATTGGAGGCCGTAGGCGCGGGTGACCTGCCGCAGTTGCTGGTGTTCAACAAGATTGATCGCATCGAAGGTGCGGAAGTGCGCCACGACGCACAGGATGGCGTGCCGGATGAATCACGGCGCGAGCGGGTATGGGTTTCCGCGCGCGATGGCCGTGGGCTGGAGCTGCTGCAATCGGTACTGGGCAAGCGTCTGGGCCTGCAGCATGTCACTGGCCAGATCCGTCTGCCGCCAAGTGCTGGCCGTCTGCGGGCACGCCTGCACCAGTTGGAAGTCATCCGCAGCGAACAGGCTGATGAGGAAGGTTGGCTGATCGACGTGGATATCCCGATTGCCGAAGCCGAGAAGCTGGCGGCAAGCGAAGACGGCGCGGTGATCCGGCCGCTGTTGCCGGAAAAGCTGCCCGAATGGTGATTCGGGCGGAAAGAGACAGCCGGCCTCGTGCCGGCTGTCTTGTTTAGCCGGAGCGGCGTGAGCCGCGAAGCAGGGGTTCCCGAAGCTGGTAGCACCCGTGCAATCTGATGATGTGTCGGCTTCGCGGCTTACGCCGCTCCTGCAACTCCCATGCGGGCGCCATCTGCGGTAAAACATAGGGGTTCTCGTCCAGCCCCCCTATCGCAATGTCCAATCCAACCGATGCCGATCTCAATGCCCTGGCCGCCGCGCTCGGCGAACGCCTGCAGCACGCCGCCCTGCAGTTGGTAACCGCGGAAAGCTGCAGCGGCGGCTGGATTGCCAAGAGCATGACCGATATCGCAGGCTCCTCTGCGTTCTTTGACTGCGGCATGGTGGTCTACAGCTACGAAGCCAAGCAGCGCCTGCTTGGCGTCCGCGCGCAGACCCTGGAGCAGTTCGGTGCGGTCAGTCGTGAAACCGTGCTGGAAATGGTGGCCGGCGCGTTGATCAACTCCGGTGCGGGCATCGCGGTGGCGGTGACCGGCATCGCCGGCCCCGGCGGCGGTAGCCCGGACAAACCGGTCGGCAGCGTCTGGATAGGCTGGAAGCGCCGCGGTGGCTATGCGCGTGCGCAGTTGTTCCAGTTCGATGGCGACCGTGATGCCATACGGCGGCAAACCGTGGCGGCGGCACTGCGGGGCATCGACGAGCATCTGTGACATGCTGGTCCGGCCACCAACCGGGATAAGTTGCGATGTGGGAAACACTGGGCACGGTACGTGATCTGGGCCGCTTGCAGGAGATAGCGGCAGTCCTGATCCGCTATGGCTTCGGCGACGTGGTGCGGCGTACGGGCCTGGCTTCGGTGCTGGAACGCGCGGGCCGGCTGGTGCGCTGGAACGACAGCCAGCAGATGCTGCGGATGACCGCGCCAGTGCGCGTGCGCAGCGCGATGCAGGAACTGGGGCCGACCTTCGTCAAGCTTGGTCAGGTGCTGGCCACGCGCGTGGACCTCTTGCCGCCGGAGTGGATCGCCGAGCTGTCCGAGCTGCAGAACGCAGTGCCTGCGCTGCCCTATGCCGCGATCCGCGAGCAGCTGGAGGCCGATCTGGGAGCGCCTCCAGCGCAGGTGTTCGCCTTCTTGGATGAAACCCCGATGGCTGCCGCCTCCTTGGCGCAGGCGCATCGCGCACGTCTGCACGACGGCCGCGAAGTGGTGCTGAAGGTGCGCAGGCCCGGCATTCGCGACGTGGTTGAAGCAGACCTTCGGCTGCTGGCGCGGTTGGCTGAGATCGTCGAGGCACGCCTGCCGGATCTGCGCCGCTATCGGCCGGCGGAAGTGGTGCAGCAGTTCACCCAGTCGCTGCGCAGCGAGATGGATTTCGCCGCCGAATGCCGCAATTCCGAGCGCATCGCACGCAACTTCGATGGCCGCGATGACATCCTGATTCCCGGCGTGCACTGGCAGTGGACCTGCGAAAGCCTCAACGTGCAGGACTTCGTTGATGGCATTCCCGGCCGCAAGCTGGAGGCCGTCGACGACGCCGGTCTGGATCGTGCAGCGCTGGCCCGGCGTGGCGCCGATATCGTGCTGAAAATGGTGCTGGAAGACGGCTATTTCCATGCCGATCCGCATCCCGGCAATATTTTCTACATGCGCGACGGCCGCATCGGCGTGATCGACTTCGGCATGGTCGGTGCGCTGTCCGAAACGCGCCGTTTCCAGGTCGCGCAGCTGCTGCACGGGCTGGTCGAGCAGGAGCCGCAGGTGGTTGCCGATGTGCTGCTGGACTGGGCTGGCGGTGTGGAAGTCGACGAAGGCCGCCTGCAACAGGACATCAGCCAATTCGTCGATCAATACCGCGGCGTGCCGCTGAAGGATCTGCGCATCGGCCTGATGCTCGGTGACATCACCCAGCTGCTGCGCAGCTATAGCCTGACCTTGCCGGCCGACCTGGCGCTGATGATCAAGGCCTTCCTGACCCTGGAAGGCATGGGCCGGCAGCTGGATCCGGACTTCGACATGGCCAGTGCGGCGCGCCCATTCCTGGAACGGGTGGTGCTGCAGCGCTATGCGCCCAAGGCGCTGCTCAAGCGTGGTCGCCGCAGCCTGCTGGGGATGTTGGATCTCGCCGGTGAACTGCCACGCGATCTACGCCGGTTGGTGCAGGCTGCAAGGCGCGGGCAGTTGAAGCTGCGCGTGGAAACCACGGCGTTGCAGGGCTTTGGCGATCAGGTGAACCGCGCCGCCAACCGCCTGGTGGTCGGTGTCATTACGGCTGCCCTGATCATTGGCTCCTCGATCGTGATGCACAGCGTAGGTGGGCTTTCCAGCCGCTGGTTCCTGGCGCTCGGCCTGGGCGGCTTCGTCGGTGCGGGCATTTGCGGGGTGTGGATACTGTTCTCGATCTGGCGCAGCGGTCGCCACCACTGATCTTCGCCGGGGGGCTTGCAGATCTTTTTGTTAGTAGTAATACTACTAACCATGAACCTCACCGACACCCAGCAGGCCATCCTCGACTTGATCGCTGAGCGCATCGAGGCCGAGGGCATGCCGCCATCGCAGACCGAGATCGCCCGCGCCTTTGGTTTCAAGGGTGTGCGCTCGGCCCAGTACCACTTGGACGCACTGGAAGCGGCTGGCGCCATCGAGCGCGTTCCCGGCCGTGCCCGCGGCATCCGCCTGCTGCGTCAGGAAGGCGAGGGCGATAACGAGTCGCATGCGCCGGCGCAGGCTGCCAATGACGATGTGCTGCGCCTACCGATCCTGGGTCGGGTCGCTGCTGGTCTGCCGATTGGCGCGGACATCGGCTCGGACGATTACGTCGTGCTGGACAAGGTGTTTTTCTCGCCGGCGCCGGATTACCTGCTGAAAGTGCAGGGTGATTCGATGATCGATGAAGGCATTTTCAATGGCGACCTGATCGGTGTGCATCGCACCCGTGATGCCGTTTCCGGGCAGATCGTGGTCGCCCGCATCGACGATGAGATCACGGTCAAGCTGCTGAAGATCGCCAAGGACCGGATCCGCCTGCTGCCGCGCAACCCGGACTACGCGCCGATCGAGGTCCTGCCCGACCAGGATTTCTCCATCGAAGGGCTGTATTGCGGCCTGCTCAGGCCAAATCGCTGAAACCGGCCGGTGTGAGGCGCGCGGAATTGAAACCAACTGAGCCCGGATCTGCGCATTCCGCAGCCGCAACTGACTGTTTTCCTTACTTAGGGCGGGTGTTTGGGCTGCTGTCGGTATCCTTGTCGGCCAAATAATTTTGTCGTCTCGGTTGCAGTCTCAGCCTGTGCGATACGACACCCCTACAGTGGACCCCATGACGAAATCAACGAAATCAACCCCGAGGACGAACACGATGGACGAGAACAAGAAGCGCGCACTTACCGCCGCACTGAGTCAGATCGAAAAGCAGTTCGGCAAAGGCTCGGTAATGCGTATGGGCGACCGTGTTGTCGAACCCGTCGAAGTGATCCCAACGGGCTCGTTGATGCTGGACATCGCACTGGGCATCGGCGGTCTGCCCAAGGGCCGCGTGGTCGAGATCTACGGTCCGGAATCCTCCGGCAAGACCACCCTGACCCTGCAGGCCATTGCCGAATGCCAGAAGCTGGGCGGCACCGCTGCCTTCATCGACGCCGAGCACGCACTGGACCCGATCTACGCCGCCAAGCTGGGCGTCAATGTAGACGACCTGCTGCTGTCGCAGCCGGACACCGGCGAGCAGGCGCTGGAAATCGCCGACATGCTGGTGCGGTCGGGCTCGGTGGACATCGTGGTGGTCGACTCGGTTGCCGCGCTGACCCCGCGTGCTGAAATCGAAGGCGAAATGGGCGACCAGCTGCCGGGCCTGCAGGCCCGCCTGATGAGCCAGGCGCTGCGCAAGCTGACCGGCAACATCAAGCGCTCCAATACGCTGGTCATCTTCATCAACCAGTTGCGCATGAAGATCGGCGTGATGATGCCGGGCCAGAGCCCGGAAACCACCACCGGTGGCAACGCGCTGAAGTTCTACGCCTCGGTGCGCCTGGATATCCGCCGTATCGGTGCGATCAAGAAGGGCGACGAGATCATTGGCAACCAGACCAAGATCAAGGTCGTCAAGAACAAGCTGGCGCCTCCGTTCAAGCAGGTCATCACCGAAATCCTCTATGGCGAAGGCATCTCCCGCGAAGGTGAGCTGATCGACATGGGCGTGGATGCCAAGCTGGTCGACAAGGCAGGTGCCTGGTACAGCTACGGCGAGGAGCGCATCGGCCAGGGCAAGGACAACGCCCGCGGCTATCTGCGTGACAACCCGCAGGTTGCGGCCCGCCTCGAGGCCGAGCTGCGCGAAAAGTTCCAGCCCACCGAAGCGGCGCGTGAAGAAGGCGACGACGAGGACGGCGAGGAGTGATTTTCCCGCGGGGGCGGGCGGCGCATCGTCAGTGACGTCGTCCGCTCCTGCGGCATTTTGTCCATGAAGATCCCGCGCCACGGATGGGGCGGGGTTGGTCGTGGCGGAATAGAGCGTGGTGGGCACGATGACGGAAATCGATGATCAGCCTGCGGGCAAAAGCAAGCGGGGGCGCCAGCAGACGCCGTTGCAGCGTGCCTTGGGGCTTTTGGTAAGGCGTGAACACTCGCGCAAGGAGCTTGGCCGCAAGCTCAAGTCCCGCGGTGTGGATCCTGATGCGGTCGATGCGGCGGTGGCCAAGCTGGCCGATGAAGGCTGGCAGGATGACACCCGTTTTGCCCAGTCGTTGGTTCACAGCCGTGCAGCAAGCGGCTACGGGCCGCTGCACATCCGCGCAGAGCTGGGCACCCACGGACTGGATAGCGAGTTGATCGAGGCCGCCATGGCCTCGTTTGAAGGCGATTGGACTGAAAACGCGCGTGAGCTGGTATGCCGCCGTTTTGGCGCCAGTGGCCCGGAAGATCTGGCACAGCGGCGCAAAGCCGCGGATCTATTGGCCCGGCGCGGGTTTGATGGCAACTGCATCCGTCAGGCCAGTCGCTACGATCCCGAGGACTGATGAGGACTGGGCGGGCTGGGCCTGATACCCTTTCAGGGTTTCGGTTGTCCCGAATTCCCGCGCCTGCACAGGCTGCCGGGACCCGTTTGCCAGCTTACCGCCAGTCCCCATGAATACACCTGCCAAATTTACTACTTCCCAGATCCGCGCTGACTTCCTCGAATTCTTCAAGGGCAAGGGCCACACCATCGTGCCGTCGGCACCCTTGGTGCCGGGCAACGACCCGACCCTGCTGTTCACCAATTCCGGCATGGTGCAGTTCAAGGACGTGTTCCTTGGCGCGGAAAAGCGCAGCTATGTGCGCGCGGCCGACGTCCAGCGCTGCCTGCGTGCTGGCGGCAAGCACAACGATCTGGACCAGGTCGGTTACACCGCCCGCCACCACACCTTCTTCGAAATGCTGGGCAACTGGTCCTTCGGCGACTACTTCAAGAAGGACGCCATTGCCTGGGCCTGGGAGCTGCTGACCCAGGTCTGGAAGCTGCCGGCGGATCGCTTGCTGGTCACCGTTTACCAGACCGATGACGAGGCCTACGCGCTGTGGCGCGACATGATTGGCATCCCGGAATCGCGCATCGTACGCATCGGTGACAACAAGGGGGCGCCGTTCGCGTCGGACAATTTCTGGCAGATGGCCGATACCGGTCCCTGCGGTCCCTGTACCGAGATCTTCTATGACCACGGCGAGCATATCGCCGGTGGCCCGCCGGGCTCGCCGGATGAAGATGGCGACCGCTTCATCGAAATCTGGAACCTGGTGTTCATGCAGTTCGATCGCCAGCCAGACGGTTCGCTGCAGCCGCTGCCGGCGCCGTGCGTGGACACCGGCATGGGCCTGGAGCGCCTGGCGGCGATCCTGCAGCACGTGCACACCAACTACGAAATCGACCTGTTCCAAGCGCTGATCCGCAAGGCTTCCGAGCTGACCGGCATGGCCGACCTGGAGAACAAGTCGCTGCGGGTCATCGCCGACCACATCCGTGCCTGTTCCTTCCTGATCGTCGATGGCGTGCTGCCGTCCAACGAAGGCCGTGGTTACGTCCTGCGGCGTATCATCCGCCGCGCCCTGCGCCATGGCTGGATGCTGGGCGTGCGCCAGCCGTTCTTCAACAAGCTGGTGCCGACCCTGATCGAGCAGATGGGCGAGGCCTACCCGGAACTGCCGGCGCAGGCCGACACCGTCGTGCGTGCACTGCTGGCTGAAGAAGAGCGTTTCGCTGAAACCCTCGATTCGGGCATGAAGATCTTTGATGACGTTGCGGCCAAGGTCAGCGATGGCGTCATCCCGGGTGTCGACGCGTTCCGTCTCTATGACACCTACGGCTTCCCGGTCGACCTGACCGCCGACATCGCCCGCGAACGTGGCATGACGGTGGACATGGCCGGTTTTGATGCCTCGATGGAGCACCAGCGCGAGACCGCGCGTGCTGCCGGCAAGTTCGGTGGCGGCGTGACGCTTTCCGCCGAACTTGTTGCCAGCCTCAGCCCGACGGTGTTCCTCGGCTACGACCGCCTGCAGGCTGATGGCCTGAAGGTTGTCGCGCTGATCAAGGACGGTCGTTCCGTCGACGCCGTGCAGGCGGGCGATGAGGTCATCGTGTTCACTGCGCAGACCCCGTTCTATGCCGAGTCCGGTGGCCAGGTCGGCGATACCGGTGTGCTGTCGGCTGACAGCGTCAAGCTGGCTGTCAGTGACACGCAGAAGTTCGCTGGGCAGTTCCACGGCCATGTCGGCAAGCTGGAGCAGGGCGCACTGAAGGTTGGTGACGTATTGGCGGGTGCGGTCGACGCTGCGCGTCGCAGCGCCACCATCCTCAACCACTCCGCTACCCACCTGTTGCACGCCGCCCTGCGCGAAGTGCTGGGCACCCACGTGCAGCAGAAGGGCTCGCTGGTGGCGCCGGATCGCCTGCGTTTCGACTTCTCGCACTTCCAGCCGATCAGCGCCGAAGAACTGGCCGTCATCGAGCGCAAGGTCAACGAACAGGTGCGTGCCAACAACGCGGCCGAAGTGCACAACATGGGCATGCAGGAAGCGCTGGACTTCGGTGCCATGGCACTGTTCGGCGAGAAGTACGGCGAGAACGTGCGTGTGCTGAAGATGGGCGAGTACTCCACCGAGCTGTGCGGCGGCACCCATGTTTCGCGGACCGGCGATATCGGCCTGTTCAAGATCACTTCCGAGGGCGGTGTGTCCTCGGGCGTGCGTCGTATCGAGGCGGTGACCGGGCAGGGCGCCCTGGACTATGTGGCCGACGAGGAGGCACGCCTGCACGAAGCGGCGCAGCTGCTCGGCGGCAGTGCCGGCGACGTGGTCGACAAGATCCGCCAGCTGGGTGAGCGGCAGAAGAAGCTGGAGCGCGAACTGGAAGCCCTGAAGGCCAAGGTTGCCTCTGGTGCCACCGCGGATCTCGGCGGCTCGGCGGTCGATGTGGCCGGCGTGAAGGTGCTGGCGGTGCGTCTGGAAGGTTTTGATGCCAAGGCGCTGCGGGACGCGATGGATCGCCTGAAGCAGCAGCTGGGCGACGCCATCATCGTGCTGGCCGGTGTGCAGGACAGCAAGGCCGCGCTTGTGGCGGGCGTGAATGGTGCGGCGCTGGGCAAGGTCAAGGCGGGCGAGCTGTTGGCCCATGTTGCCGCCCAGATCGGCGGCAAGGGCGGCGGTCGTCCGGACATGGCCCAGGGTGGCGGTGAGGATGGTCCCAAGCTGGTGGCGGCCCTTGAGGGCGTCGTGGCATGGGTCAAGCCGCATCTGGCCTGAATGTGACAAGTCGTGCACCTTGAAGGTGTTTGCGCCCTGACGGTAACATTGGGAGTCTTTTCCCCTTTGTCGTGGGGCGCATAGCTCGAAGCGCGCCAATGCCGGTGGGAAACCCACCGGTTCCATGGAGATTTACACAATGTTGATCCTGACTCGCCGAGTAGGCGAAACCTTGATGATCGGCGACTCGGTCAGCGTGACCGTGCTCGGCGTCAAGGGCAACCAGGTACGTATCGGTATTACCGCGCCGAAGGACGTTGCTGTCCATCGCGAGGAGATTTTCCAGCGTATCCAGCGTGGCGATGAGCCCGCGACTCCGGGAAGTGAAGAAACTTCCGAATAAGGGGTTTACCTTTCACCTCGTTTAACGTTATTCTTCGCGCCCCGCTTAGGAATACACGCAGCGGGGCAAGAGAAACGGAGTGATGCCCGAGTGGCTGAAGGGGCTCCCCTGCTAAGGGAGTATAGGGTTAAAAGCTCTATCGAGGGTTCGAATCCCTCTCACTCCGCCAGTTTCAAAAAAGCCCCTTTATCGGGGCTTTTTTGTGCCTGTGGGTTTTTCAGTTGCGGTTTCTTAGAGTTTCTTTCTCGGGGCTGTCGTGTGTGGCGCGAGCAATGGGGTTGCGCGACTGTGGGGTGCGGCGGGGCTGTGCTGGTGGTCGCACTGTAGTGCCGAGCCATGCTCGGCAGAGACCCTTCCGATAATGCCTCTGCCGCGCATGGCGCGGCACAGCGCTGCTTGCGCCGAAGCGCATTCGCTTCTTTGTAGCAGCGGCGTAAGCCGCGAAGCTGATGCTCGATCAGGTTGCGGGCCTGCGTGGGTGATTTCAGTGGTGTCAGCTTCGCGGCTTGCGCCGCTCCTGCAGGTGCTGATGCGCCTCTGGAGGTGTGTAGGGCGGGGTGGTGCTGTGCTGATGTGCTGCTGGGAAAGCCTCTGCCGAGCATGGCTCGGCACTACAGTGCTCGCGCTCCTGCGTCGCTGGTGCGCGCTGAAGGGCGTGCAGGGTGCGATGGGGTGCCGCTGTAGAGCCGAGCCATGCTCGGCTGGAGCTTTCCCGGTAACGCCTCTGCCGAGCATGGCTCGGCACTACGGACTTGTCTGCTAAAAACACGCATAAAAAAACAGCAGGCAATGCCTGCTGTTTTTGGTATTGGTGCGCTCGGAGAGATTCGAACTCCCGACCACCTGGTTCGTAGCCAGGTACTCTATCCAACTGAGCTACGAGCGCTCAACATTGCTGTTGTAGTTTGAAGCGGTGCAGATTGAATCTGCGTTCTGACATGGTGCGCTCGGAGAGATTCGAACTCCCGACCACCTGGTTCGTAGCCAGGTACTCTATCCAACTGAGCTACGAGCGCGTCGTTGCCAGGAGCGAGATTATGCGGATTTGAGATGTTTGCGTCAACGGTTTTGTGAAAATTTCTTAATCTTCGGGATGAATCAGTGCCGAAGCCACGTTCTGTGGTGATTTCATCCAATGAAAGTGGTCGGCACGTGCACCCAATTCGCATGATGACACTACTTTCAGGCGGTGTGCCGACGCTGGAAGCTTTGCCAGCAGTTGTTGCATCGAACTGACCGGCGCCAGCCAATCGTTGTCCAGCACCACGGCGCGCGTCGGTGCGCTGATACGACGCATGCCTGCTTCAAGATCGATCGGCATTCCCTGTGCCGCATAGTGGTTGCTGAGGCCCACGCGCGCCCAGTCGCGTATCAAGCCACGTGCCTCGGTGCCACCGAAACCGACGCGTCGGCCGGGCAGGGTGCCATTGCGTTGTGCGAGCCAGGGCAGGAAACGATAGGCCAGCGGTAGCAGCCAGCCGCGCGGTGGCGGAAAGCTGCGCCACCACGGCGTGCCGCTGGCGACCAGCCACAAGGCGTCGAGCCCGGCATCGCGCTGGCCGGCGTAGCAGCAGCTGAGCTGGCCGCCGAGGCTATGTCCGCCAAGCCGGAACGGCAGGCCGGGCAGGGTGGCATGTACAGCCGCTTCGGCGGCAGGAAGGTCGAGTTGCAGCAGCTCCCTGTAACCCCAATCGTGGCTGCGATCCGGGCGCAAGCTGCTGCTGCCATTGCCGCGCCATTCGTGCAGGAACACGGCAATGTCGTGGACGGCGAGCGCTTCGGCGAACGCCTGGTAATGGCGCGCTGCCACGCCCAGCGCTGGCAGCCACAGCAGGCAGGCGCGGGGTTGTGCGGGCAGGTAGGCCAGCAGTTCGAAACGGTGGCCATCGGCGCTGCTGACCTGCAGCGCCGATGTCTCATGCGCCGTCGTGTCTGCGCTCATGCCGGACGCGCCGCGCCGAAGTGATCGAGCACCATCACTTCGCTGCGGCCGGGGTGGTAGCCGCCCTGCAGGCCGCGCGCGACGTAGTCGATGGCTGCTTCGCAGGCGTTGGCCAGCGACAGTCCGCAGCAAAGCTGCGCAGCGATCGCCGAAGCCAGTGTGCAACCGGTGCCATGCGCATCCACCGGTAGCCGGCTGTGGCTGAATTCTTCGCGGCTGACGCCATCGAAATAACGGTCAATGACGCGGTTGCCTTCCAGCAGATGGCCGCCTTTGAGCAGCACTGCGCCAGCACCCATCTCGATCAGCGCGGCAGCTGCGTCTTCCGCCTCATCGCCATTGTTGATGCTACGACCAAGCAGCAGTTCTGCTTCAGGTGTATTCGGCGTCAGCAGGGTGGCCAAGGGCAGCAGACGTTCGCGCATCGCGCGTAGTGCGTTGTCCTCCAGCAGTTTGGCGCCGCTGGTGGCGACCATCACCGGATCGAGCACGATATGGGTGGGGCAGCGCTGCTCCAGGACATCGGCAACCAGGTGGATCACGTCGGCGTTGGCGAGCATGCCGAGCTTGACCGCATGGATGTCGAAGTCGTCGAAGCAGGCATCCAGCTGCGCCTGCAGGAACGGCAGCGGTGGCACGTGCACGGCTGTGACGCCGCGGGTGTGCTGTGCGGTGAGCGCGGCGATCGCTGACAGGCCATGCACGCGGTGTGCGGCAAAGGCCTTGAGATCGGCTTGGATGCCGGCACCACCGCCGGAGTCGGAGCCGGCGATGGTAAGGGCGGAAACAGGTGTTGAAGGACTCATGCGGTGATTGTGCAGGGTTTGTCCTTCGTCTGCCTCAGGCTTGCCGGCGCACTGCCCATTGGCGGTACAGCACGTAGCCCAGGCCGCTCAGTCCGGTCAGTACGGCTGGGACCAGTAGAGCATCGTACTGCCAGCGCGCGAACAGCCAGGCACCAAGTATGCCGCCAGCCAGGAAGCCACTGATGATCAGGCCATTCAGGGTCAGCCGGTGCATCGGCACCGGCAGGCCGCGCAGCAGGTGGCCCAGGCCGATTCCCAGGTCGGTGAACATGCCGCTCAGGTGGGTGGTGCGGACCACGGCACCGCTGAAGGTGGTAACCATGGCGTTCTGCAGCCCGCAGGCCATGGCAGCGGCCAGTGCGCCCCAGATCTGCTGCTGTTTGAACAGCGGGATGGCCAGCAGCAACAAGGCCGATTCCAGTGCCAGAGCGATGCCATAGCGCCGACCAAGCTGCAGGGTGCTGTCCTGGATGATCAGTCCACTGAACACTGCGCCAAGGGCGAAGGCGATCAGCAGGCCCCAGAGGTGGCCGACCGAGCGCCAGTCGGCATGCGCAAGGGCGATGCCGAGCTGGCTGGTGCTGCCGGTGAGGTGGCTGACGGCCTGGTGCTCAAACCCCAGGAAGCCGACAACATTGACGATGCCGGCCACGCAGGACAGCACGATCGCGCCAATCCAGACCCAGGTGGGCAGGCGGACCTTCATGCCGACGCCGGATCAGGGCGTGGACAGCGCGCCGTTGCGCTCGATGCTGGAGAACGTACCGGCCTGTGGGTCGTACACCGCACCCCAGAACTGCGCGCCGCCATCGCAGACCCGGATCGCTTCGCGGGCCGGGTTGATGTCGCTGTGGTCGGGCAGGGTAAAGGCGTTGATGTAGATCAGGCGCTTGCCGCTGGACTCGAAGCCCACGTACTGCCGGCCGGAGAGGGCCGGCTCGGCAATGCTGGGCTGCAGTTGTGCCAGCCGGCTCTCCAGCGCGTCGATATCGGCGCGGCTGGGTGCCCAGTAGCCGGTGACTTCACCGGCATGTTTGGCGGGGCTGTCGCGCGAGCAGGTGTCCAGCACCTGCGCGGCGACCACGGGGCGGGTGACGACCCAGGACTGTCCGGTCTTGACCGCCGTCGGCACGCTGCCGGGGCGCGTGTTCGACGGCGTGCAGGCTGCCAACGCAAGTGTTGTCGCAGCCAGCAGGGACAGTGTGCGCAGATGTTTCACAGGACCTCCGAAGCATAATCGGCCAGACGCGAGCGTTCGCCCCGGCGCAGTGTGATGTGTGCACTGTGCGGCCAATTCTTGAAACGGTCCACCGCATAGGTGAGGCCGGACGTGGTTTCGGTGAGGTAGGGCGTGTCGATCTGCTCGACGTTGCCCAGGCAGACGATCTTGGTGCCGGGGCCGGCGCGGGTGATCAGGGTCTTCATCTGCTTCGGGGTGAGGTTCTGCGCCTCGTCCAGGATCAGGTAGCGTGACAGGAAGGTGCGGCCGCGCATGAAGTTCAGCGAGCGGATCTTGATGCGGCTGGCCAGCAGGTCATTGGTGGCTGCGCGGCCCCAGGCGCCGCCGTCCTGGTTGTGGGTGAGCACTTCCAGGTTGTCGGTGAGGGCGCCCATCCACGGCGTCATCTTTTCTTCTTCGGTGCCCGGCAGGAAGCCGATGTCCTCGCCGACGCTGACCGTGGCGCGGGTCATGATGATCTCGCGGTAACGCTGGGTATCCATGGTCTGCGCCAGACCGGCGGCCAGGGCCAGCAGGGTCTTGCCGGTGCCGGCGGTGCCGAGCAGGGTGACGAAGTCGATTTCCGGGTCCATCAGCGCATTGAGGGCGAAGTTCTGCTCGCGGTTGCGCGCGGTGATGCCCCACACCGAATGCGAGCCGTGGCGGAAGTCGTTGACCACCGACAAGGTGATGCGGCCATCGCCCTCGACCTTGCTGACCTTGAGCTCCACTTCGTCATCGCCGGCCAGGTAGGCGTACTGGTTGGGATGCCAGTCCTCGTCGTCGGCGGCCTGGATCTCGTAGCTGGTGCGGCCCTTGTCGCTCCAGCTGCGCAGGCTTTCGCTGTGCTTCTTCCAGAAATCCTCCGGCAGCACGGTGGCGCCGGTGTAGAGCAGGCTGAAATCGTCCAGCGCGCGGTCGTTCTCGTAGTCCTCCGAATCGATGCCGGCGATGGCGGCCTTGATCCGCAGGTTGATGTCCTTGGAGATGAACACCACCGGGGTTTCCGGGTGCTGTTCCTTCAGGGCCAGGATGGCGCCGAGGATGGCGTTGTCCGGGATCACCTTGCCAAAGCTCTTGCCGGCCTCGAAATGGCTGGTCTGGAAGTAGAGGTTGCCGGCGCTCTGCGCGCCGCGCAGCTGCAGGCCCTTGGGGCGGGCCAGCGGCACGCCGTTCTGCACACTGCCGATGCCGGCCTGTTCGATCAGCTCGTTGAGGAAGCGGCTCACCTGGCGGGCATTGCGGCTCGCTTCGGTGGTGCCCTTCTTGCCGTTGTCCAGCTCCTCGATCACCTGCATGGGCAGGTAGACATCGTGTTCCTCGAATTTGAACAGCGCGGTCGGATCGTGCATCAGCACGTTGGTATCCAGTACGTAGATGCGCTTGCCTCGGGTCATCGTCGATTCCTGGTGGCGGGACAGGGTCACGCCATCGCACCTGCAGGGCAGGGCGATGGGGTGGGTTGGAACAGGAGGTGGGTCACTTGGTTTGAGCGGCCTTCAGTGCGTCGAGCACGGCATCGGCATGGCCGGCGACCTTGACCTTGCGCCATTCCTGCACGAGCTGGCTATCGGGCGAGATCAGGAAGGTGCTGCGTTCGATGCCGCGCACCTGCTTGCCGTACATGTTCTTCATCTTGATCACGTCGAAGGCACTGCACAGTGCTTCATCGCTGTCGCTGATCAACGGGAACTTGAAGCCCTGCTTGACGCAGAAGTTGTCGTGCGACTTCAGTGAGTCGCGGGAGACGCCGAACACCTGCGCACCTGCACGTTTGAACCTGGGTAGCAGTGCGTTGAAATCCAGGCCTTCGGTGGTGCAGCCGGGGGTGCTGTCCTTCGGGTAGAAGTACAACACCAGCCATTGGCCGGCCAGTTCGCCGAGGCTGGTAGTGGTGCCGCCGGACAGGGCCAGTGGCAGGGTGAGGGTGGTTCGGTCCAGGGTATCGCCGATGTTCATCAGATCCTTTCCGGAGCCTGGGGGTGTTCGGTTGCAATTGCATGAAACGCCGCGCGCCTGTGATGGGCGCGCGAATTTCAGAACTTCATCGGGTCCATGATCGCGTCCAGGTTGAGGTGGTCGCAGAACTCGAGGAAATCGTCGCGCAGGGCGGCGATGTGCATGTTGGAGGGTACGCCAATGGTGATCTGCGCAGAGAACATTTCCGCACCGGTCTGCATGGCCTGGTAACGGGTGCTCTGCAGGTTCTCGATGGTGATGCCCTGGCGGTCGAAGAAGTCGGCCAGCTGGAACAGGATGCCCGGCTTGTCGGCGGCAACCACTTCCACGATATACGGCAGCAGGTTGGACTGCGCCTGTTTGGCAGCGGTGCGATACCACACCAGTTTCAGGTTCTCCTCGCGCTCAAGCCGGGTCAGCATGGCTTCGAGCTTGGCGACGGCATCCCAGGAGCCGGTGGCCAGGGTGGTCACCGAGACATCGCGGCCAACCGTGGACAGGCGGGCATCGACCAGGTTGCAGCCGCTGTCGGCGATACGACGGGTAACGGACAGCAGGGGGGACTCCGGATGCGTCGTATAGGCGTTGATCAGGAGGTGGTTTTCGGTCGGCAGCGGCCGCGGCGTGGTGTCGGTCAAGGTGGTTCCGGGTGCTAGATGAGTCTGAACAACTCCATTTGGGGGCTGTTCGCTGGTGTCCAGCATACTTGCCCGTGCTTTCGACCGGCAAGTAACATGCTTTCGGTCACGAACCCGCCGCCCGGCGGGCTTCTCTACCCCCACGAAGAGCGACTGACCCTTTGTCCATATCTGGTCTCATCACCGCGTTGGCGACGCCTTTCAAGGCTGACGGCGCACTCGATCCTGACGGCTGGCAGCGCCTGTTGGCGCAGCAGCTCAAGGGCGGCGTCCAGGGTGTCGTGGTAGCCGGTTCGACCGGCGAAGCCTCGACCCTGTCTGACGATGAATACGATGGTTTGCTGCGCAGCGCCGTTGCCGCCTTCGGTGGCAAGGTGCCGGTGCTGGCCGGCACCGGCCTGTCCGGCACCGCCAGGACGATTGCCCTGACCAAACGCGCGGCGGCCAATGGCGCCACCCATGCGCTGGTGGTCACGCCGCCGTATGTGCGGCCCACCCAGGAGGGGTTGCGCCAACACTATCTGGCGGTCGCCGAGCAGGGTGGCCTGCCGGTGGTGCTGTACAACGTGCCCGGGCGCACCGGTTGCGACCTGCTGCCGGAGACCGTCGCCGAGCTGGCCGGGCATCCGAACATCATTGGCATCAAGGAGGCGGTGGGTGATACCACCCGCCTGAAAGCCCTGCTGGAGCTGCGCAGCGACAGCTTTGCCATTCTCAGTGGTGACGATGGCTCGGCCGCCCGTTCCATGCTGTCGGGTGCCGACGGCCTGATCTCGGTGGGCTCCAACGTGCTGCCGGGCGCTTACCGCACCATGTGTGACCTGGCCCGTGCCGGCCAGCACGAGGCGGCGGAGGCCTGGGACGCCCGTTTGCAGCCCTATCACGATTTCTGCGGTGTCGAGTCCAACCCCATTCCGGTCAAGGCGCTGCTGCAGCGCATTGGCATCGGCCATGGGCTGCGCCTGCCGCTGCTTCCGCTTTCCGCGCCGTACCACGCACATGCCGATCATCTGGCTGCTGACGTGGGTGCGTTGGAAGAACTATCCAGCCGCTGATCCGGCGGCCTTTGAACTCTGGAGATTCACCCATGCGTCAAACCTCTACCGTTCGCGTGTTCTCGCTGGTGCTGCTGGGCGTGGTTACCGCCGTGGCGACCTCAGGCTGTTTCTTCAAGCGCGGTGCGCGTGGTGACTATGCGCTGGCCCCGGAGGCGCGCCCGCTGGAAGTGCCGCCGGATCTGAACCTGCCCAACACCGCTGGCTCGGCGCCGATCCCGGCCCTGGCGTCGGCGGCCAAGCCGGCACCGGCTTCTGCAGCGACCGTGGCGTCGTCGCAGAGTGGCTTCACTGTCAGTGGTGGCCGCGATGAGGTGTTCGGCAAGGTCGGTGATGCGCTTGCTGGCGTTGAAGGCCTGACCATCGCCAGTCGTGCGCAGCTGCTGGGCTCCTACGATGTGGCCTACGAAGGCAGCAACTTCCTGGTCCGCGTAGTGGCGGTGGATGCCGGTGCCTATGTGTCGGCGGTGGATCCGCGTGGGATGCCGGCGACCGATGCCGCAGCGACCAAGCTGATCGCCGCGCTGAAGGCCAAGCTGGCGGGTTGATAGCGGCGGTCTGGGAGCAAAAAAAGGGCGCCTGCGTGAGCAGGCGCCCTTTTCATTGGCTGGCGGTTGGGCTGGCTATACGGCGGCTCAGCGTTCCAGCAGCTTCAGCTTGTCTGGCTTGCCGTCCCACTCGGCCGCATCGGCCGGCGGATCCTTGCGTACGGTCAGTACCGGCCAGGCCTTGGCCAGTTCGGCGTTGAGCGCGACAAACCCTTCCTGGCCGGCCGGCACATCGTCCTCGGGGAAGATGGCGTTGACCGGGCATTCGGGCTCGCACAGGGTGCAATCGATGCATTCGTCAGGGTCGATCACCAGGAAGTTGGGGCCTTCGTGGAAGCAATCCACGGGGCAGACTTCGACGCAATCGGTGTGTTTGCACTTGATGCAGTTTTCGGTAACGACAAAAGGCATGGCGGGGTCCGGCTTTGAACCCTGCAATTCTAGATCAGGATGCAGGGGGTGGGCGGGGGCATTCTCATTGGCCTTGGCGGCGGGCCCAATGAGACGTGCCGGAGCCAGCGCCTTGGGGCGCCGGCTGGTGCACAAAGCAAAAAACCCCGCTGGGCGGGGCTTTTTGGTTTCGCAGACGGAGTTGGCGCTCCCTAGGGGACTCGAACCCCTGTTTTAGCCTTGAGAGGGCCACGTCCTAACCACTAGACGAAGGGAGCGTTTGGTCGCGTCTGGCGAGCGCGCTAGTATATGCATCTGGTTGCCGCTCGGCAATCCCGTAAACCCAACTGGAAGCGCCAACATCAATTCCATAGTTACAACGCCGTTCACCGTCCGCGTGATCCCGCGCGACCAGCACACCATCTCGCGCCGGGATATCAGTCCCAATGCGCTGCGGGTGCTCTACCGTCTGCGCGAATCCGGCTTCGGCGCCTACCTTGTAGGTGGAGCCGTCCGTGACCTGCTGGTAGGTGGGCGCCCCAAGGATTTCGACGTGGCCACCGATGCCACCCCGGAGCAGGTCAAGCAGCTGTTCCGCAACTGCCGCCTCATCGGCCGCCGCTTCCGCTTAGCCCATGTGGTGTTTGGCCGCGAGATCATCGAAGTGGCGACGTTCCGCGCCAACAGTGATGATGGCAGCGGTGATCGCGAGGTCGAGAACGGCATGCTGGTCCGTGACAACGTCTACGGCACCATCGAGGACGATGCGGTCCGCCGCGACTTCACCTGCAACGCCCTGTATTACGCCATCGAGGATTTCTCGGTGCGTGACTACACCGGTGGCTTTGAAGACGTATTGGAACGCCGGATGAAACTGATCGGCGATCCCGAACAGCGCTACCGCGAAGATCCGGTGCGCATGCTGCGCGCGGTGCGGTTGGCAGCCAAGCTCAACTTCGAGATCGACGCGGCTACCGCCGAGCCGATCCCGCGCCTGGCATCCCTGCTGGGCGAGGCTGCGCCGGCCCGCCTGTTCGAGGAGGTGCTCAAGCTGTTCCTGTCCGGGCATGGCGTGGCCAGCTTCGAGGGACTGGAGCGTTACGGCCTGCTGGCGGTGCTGTTCCCGGAAAGTGCGGCAGCGCTGAAGAGCAACCGCAGCGGCGCGCTGCGCCGCATCCTGATCGAAGGTCTGCGCAATACCGACGAGCGTGTCGCCAACGAGGAGCCGGTATCGCCGGCCTTCCTGTTCGCATTGCTGCTGTGGCCAGCCTTCTGCCGCGCGCTGATTGGCCTGCAGAAGCAGGGGCTGGCGCCGGAAGAGGCGCAGCGCCGTGCGGCCGACCGGGTGACCCTGCATCAGTTGAGCACGATCGCGTTGCCGCGCCGCTTCTCGCTGCCCATGCAGGAAATCTGGTTGCTGCAGTCGCGCTTCAGTAGCCGCCAGCGCAAGCGCGTGCTACGTACCCTGAGCCACCCGCGCTTCCGTGCTGCGTTCGATTTCCTGGCCCTGCGCCAGGCCGCTTCCAGCGAACACCAGGAAGACATCGCGTTCTGGCGCGCGGCACAGGCCGAGGCCGGGCACGAAGTAGGCGTTGGTCTGGATTCGGTGCATGCCGATGGCGAGGCGGAGGAGGGGGCGGCCCCGCGTCGCCGACGCCGTCGTCGCCGTCCTGGTGGTGGTAGCGCGGCGGCGGGCGAGTAGGCAACGATGGTTGTAGCGTGTATCGGGCTGGGCGCGAACCTTGGGGACGCGCCGGCCACCCTGCGTTCGGCAATCCAGGTGTTGGCGCAGCTGCCGGGCGTGCAGCTGCTGGCCAGCTCGCGCCTGTATCGCACGCCGGCCTGGGGCAACGAGGCGCAGCCGGATTTCGTCAATGCCGCCGTGGCGCTGCAGACCGATCTGCCGGCGCCGCAGCTGTTGGAGCAGCTGCTGGCGATCGAGCAGCAGTTCGGGCGGGTGCGCGAGCCGGGCCAGCACTGGGGGCCAAGGTTGCTGGACCTGGACCTGCTCTTGTATGCCGAAGAGGTGATTGACCTGCCGCAGCTGCAGGTGCCACATCCCTTCCTGCACCAGCGCGGCTTCGCCCTGTTGCCGCTGGCGGATGTGGCGCCAGAGGCCCTTATCCCGGGCCATGGAACAGTGCGGGACGTATTGGTAGGCATCAATACCTGCGGTATCGACCCGATAGGGGGATAATGGTCGGCTCATAAGCCACCGTTATGACCACATGAGCACACACGCAGATAGCAAGCCCTGGACCGTCCCCGCTTTGGCCGAGGCCAAGCGCAATGGCCAGAAGCTGGTCATGTTGACCGCTTACGACGCCGGCTTTGCCCGTGCCTTCGACGCCAATGGCGTGGACCTGATCCTGGTCGGCGATTCGCTGGGCATGGTGGTGCAGGGGCACGACTCGACGCTGCCGGTCAGCGTTGACGACATGGTCTATCACACCCGTGCGGTCGCTGGCGTTCTTGAGCGCGCGCTGCTGATCTCCGACCTGCCGTTCGGCGCCGACGCCACTGCAGAGCGCGCGCTGGATGCCTCGCTCAAGCTGCTGCAGGCCGGCGCGGAGATGGTCAAGATCGAAGGTGCCGGCTTCAAGCTGGACATCATCCGCCACCTGGTCGAGCGCGAAATCCCGGTCTGTTCGCACCTGGGCCTGACTCCTCAGTCGGTGTTGCGCCTGGGCGGTTACCGCGTGCAGGGCCGTGGTGACGCGGCCAGGCAGCTGCTGGACGATGCCAAGGCCGTGGCCGAGGCGGGCGCCAGCCTGCTGGTGCTGGAATGCGTGCCGACCCCGATTGCCGGCCGCGTCACCGCCGAAATCACGATTCCCACCATCGGTATTGGCGCCGGCCCGGATTGCGACGGACAGGTGCTGGTGCTGCATGATTTCCTCGGTCTGGACAGCGGCCACCGGCGTCCCAAGTTCGTCAAGGATTTCCTTGCCGAAGGTGGCTCGGTGGCTGGTGCCGTCCGTGCCTATGCCGACGCCGTGCGCGCCGGCATCTTCCCCGACGCAGAACACGCCTACGCATCATGATCGAAACCGTTACCGAACTTTCCCGGCTGCGCGCCATTGTCAGCGGTTGGAAGCGCGAGGGCCTGCGCGTGGCGCTGGTGCCGACCATGGGCAACCTGCATGCCGGTCATTACTCGCTGGTGAAGCTTGCCCGCCAGCATGCTGACCGGGTGGTCTCCAGTGTCTTCGTGAACCCGACCCAGTTCGGGCCGAACGAGGATTTCACCCGCTACCCGCGTACGCCTGAAGCAGATACCAGCGGGCTGGAACAGGCTGGCTGTGACGTGCTTTGGCTGCCTACGGTCGAATCCATGTACCCGTTTGGCGTGGACCTGGCCGCCAAGGTGCATGTGCCGGGTGTGAGCTCGCTGCTGGAGGGGGCGCATCGTCCCGGCCACTTCGATGGCGTGTGCACGGTGGTCAGCCGTCTGTTCAATCAGGTGCAGCCGGACGTGGCCGCATTCGGGCGCAAGGATTACCAGCAGTTGGCGGTCATCCAGCAGATGGTGGTGGATCTGGCATTCCCGATCCAGATCGTCGGTGGCGAGATCGTACGCGAGGCCGATGGCCTGGCGATGAGCTCGCGCAACCAGTACCTGACTGCCGATGTACGGCCGCAGGCAACGGTGATCCGCAAGGTGCTGTTGGCCGCCCGTGATGCCTACCTGGGCGGCACCGAGCGTGCGGTGGTGGAGCAGCACGCCGCGGAACAGCTTCAGGCGGCTGGCTACCTGGTGGACTACGCGGTGGTGCGCATGCCCGACCTGAGTGAACCAGGCGCCAGCCACGAAGGTGCCCGGGTGGCACTGGTGGCGGCCAAGCTGGGCACGACCCGCCTGATCGACAACATCGAGTTCTGAAGCCGCGGGTTCTGAACAGGGCAGCCGGCGGACTTCAGCTGTCCGTCGACAGGCTCCCGGATGACAGCCAATGGCGCCCTCGTGGCGCCATTGCTGTATCGGCGCAGGCGCCGCTGGAAAGGTCATGTTGCGGTGCGGGCAAGGGCGCGTGCCGGTGCTAGACTGCGCTCTTTCTCACGCAGTTTCGGCATTGTCATGCAACTCTCCCTGCTCAAGACCAAGATTCACCGCGCCACCGTCACCCATTCGGAGCTGAACTACGAAGGCTCCATCGCGATCGACGACAACCTGCTGCAGGCGACCGGCATCCGCGAATTCGAACAGGTGCACATCTGGGACGTGACCAACGGCGCCCGTTTCACCACCTATGCACTGCGGGCAGAAGCCGGCAGTGGCGTGATCTCGCTCAACGGCGGCGCCGCGCGCCACGTGCAGGTGGGCGACATCATCATCATCGCTGCCTTCGCCGGCATGAGCGAAGAAGAAGCCAGCACGTTCAAGCCCAAGCTTGTCTACGTTGACGGCGACAACCGCATTTCCCACACCAACGACAGCATCCCCACACAGGCCGCATGATCACCAACAACGGATTCGACGTATTGCACGCCCACGCCCAGCGTCTGCAGGGCACCGGCATTCCCTCGCTGATGGCCGCAGAGCCTGACCGGGTGCAGCGCCTGGCGCTGAAAGTCGGTCCGTTGTATGTGAACTTCGCGCGGCAGAAATACGACCGCGCGGCCTTGGATGCCCTGCTGGAACTGGCCGCCGCGCGTGATGTCGCCGGCGGTTTCCAGCGCCTGTTCGCTGGCCAGAAAATCAACCACACCGAAGATCGCGCGGTGCTGCACAGCGCATTGCGCGGCGATGCCAGTGATGCGCCGTTTGCGGTGGCTGCGCGCGCTGAAGCAGTTGCTGTGCAGGCGCAGATGGGTGGCTTGATCAAGGCGCTGGAAGCCAGCAACGTCACCGATATCGTCAGTGTTGGCATTGGTGGTTCGGATCTGGGCCCGCGTCTGGTGGCTGACGCCTTGCGTCCAGTGGCGGGTGCGCGCTTCCGTGTGCATTTCGTTTCCAACGTCGACGGCGCGGCAATGCAGCGCACCCTGGCGACGCTGGACCCGGCGACCACCGCCGGCATTCTGATCTCCAAGACCTTCGGCACCCAGGAAACCCTGCTCAACGGCCGCATCCTCTGCGACTGGCTGGGCGGCAGCGAGCGCCTGTACGCCGTCAGTGCCAACCCCGAACGCGCCGCCAAGGCCTTCGACATCGCCGCCGAGCGCGTGCTGCCGATGTGGGACTGGGTTGGCGGTCGTTATTCGCTGTGGTCGGCAGTCGGCTTCCCGATCGCCTTGGCAATCGGCTTCGAGCGCTTCGACCAGCTGCTGGAAGGCGCTGCGCAGATGGACGCGCATGCGGCCAGTGCACCGTTGGCCAGCAACCTGCCGGTGCTGCATGCGCTGACCGATATCTGGAACCGCAATGTGCTGGGCTACGCCACGCATGCAGTGATGACCTACGACCAGCGCATGGCGCTGTTGCCGGCCTATCTGCAGCAACTGGTGATGGAAAGCCTGGGCAAGCGGGTCAAGCGCGACGGCAGCCCGGTCGATGGCGATACGGTGTCGGTGTGGTGGGGTGGTGCCGGTACCGACGTGCAGCACAGCTTCTTCCAGGCGCTGCACCAGGGCACCAGCATCGTGCCGGCCGATTTCATCGGCTGCGTGCACAATGACGATCCCTATGAAATCAACCACCAGGCCTTGTTGGCCAACCTGCTGGCGCAGACCGAAGCCTTGGCCAACGGCCAGGACAGCGAAGACCCGCATCGCCAGTATCCGGGCGGTCGCCCGAGCACGATGATCCTGCTGGACGCGTTGACTCCGCAGTCGCTGGGTGCGCTGATCGCGATGTATGAGCACGCGGTGTACGTGCAGTCGCTGATCTGGGACATCAACGCCTTTGATCAGTTCGGTGTCGAACTGGGCAAGCAGCTGGCCAGCCAGTTGTTGCCGGCCGTGCAGGGCGAGGCGGTGGAAATTGCTGATCCGATGACCCGGGAGCTGTTGGCGCGCCTGCGCTGATAGCAGATTGTTGCCTGCAAAAAAAAGCCGCGCAGAGATGCGCGGCTTTTTTTTGCCCCCTCCCTTTGCCGAAGGCAAGGGGAGGGTTGGGGAGGGGTAAGCCCTTTGCGCTACGGGTGAAGGCCCCTGCCGAGCATGGCTCGGCACTACAGGAAGCAGGGTCAACGGTTCGGGTCGCGTTCCGGGCTGGGCCGCTTGGTCAGCTTGCGCTGCAGCGAGCGGCGGTGCATGCCCAGCAGCCGCGCGGCTGCGGACACATTGCCGCCGGTTTCATGCAGCGCCTGCTGGATGTGCTCCCACTGCAGGCGACTGATGGGCGTCATCGCGTCCGGCGGTTCAACATCCTCCGGCTCCTCGCCGCCCTCGTCCTCCTCGCCAAGCGCGCGCAGGATCATCTGCACCGTTGCCGGCTTCGGCAGGTAGTCATCCGCGCCGAGCTTGATCGCTTCCACCGCGGTCGCGATGGAGGCATAGCCGGTGACCAGCAGGATGCGCATGTCCTGGCGCAGTTCGCGCAGCGGCTGGATCAGGTTCAAGCCGGATTCGCTGCCCAGCTTGAGGTCGATCAGCGCAAACGCCGGTGGTGTCTGCGTGGCCAACTGCAGGGCGCTGGAAATGTCGGTAGCGGTGATCGCTTCTATGCCACGGCGGGCCAGGGTGCGCTGCAGGGTGCGCAGATAGAGCGGGTCGTCATCGACCAGCAGGCCGTGGGTGGCAGGAGCATTCATGGGCTTACCTCGATAGTGTTCAACGGCAGGCGAAAGCCGACGCGTGCTCCCTGGCCTTCGGCCGGGCGCATCCACAACTCGCCGTGCAGGCGTTCAATGGTGGCATGCGACAGCGCCAGGCCGACACCCATGCCGCTGCTTTTGCCGCTGTTGAACAAGGTGCCGGGCAAGGCCGCGTCATTGGCGTTGAAGCCCGGGCCGTAATCGCGGACCTCGCCATACAACTGGCCTTCGTGGATGCGGAGGTCCAGGTCGATCTGCGCACGTCCGGCATGTTCGCCGGCATCGGCGGCATTGTTGAGCAGGACCTGCAGCAGGTGGCCGATTCCGGGGTCAAGCTTGAGCTGCAATGGCGCGTCGGGGTTGCGCCGTAGTTGGATGGTCGGGCGTACCAGCCGCCATTGTTCGAGCACGCTGGCGATGGACACCGGCGCGCGACTGTCGGCGCCTTGGGCCGGCGCGGCCAGGGCAAGTACCTTTTCCCGGCACTGCACCAGCAGTTCGCGCAGGGTTTCCAGGTCATCACGGATTTCCGGGGTGGCGGCGCCCTGCTCGACGATGTCATCGGTGAGCAGGGTCATCGTTGCCAGCGGTGTATTGAGCTCATGGGCAACGGAGGCGGCATGCGTGGCCAGGGCGACGATGCCTTCATTGCGGACGAAGCGTTCGCGCAGCATGGCCAGTTGGTTCTCGCGTTCACGCAGAGCGGCGGCCAGGCGTGTGGAGAAGACCAGCACCACCACACTGGAAAGCAGGAAATTGGCGGCGGCACCCCACAGGTGCAGGCTCATCGTGTCGAAGTAGCCGCCTTTCAGCGGAAGTCCGAACACTGCACTCAGCGCATAGCCGCCAACGCAGGCGGCGGCCACGGCGTGGGTCCAGCGTAGTGGCAGTGCCAGCGCGGCCAGCGCGATCAGGATCAGGAACAGCGAGCCGAAGGGATTGGCGATGCCGCCGCTCCAGCCCACCATCCAGGTCAGCACGGTGACGTCCACCAGGATGTGGCCGAAAGCCGTGACGGGGGCGGGATCGCTGTCGTGGACGCGCAGCTGCACGTACAGGTTGAACAAGGCCAGTACGGCGACGCCGGCCCATAGCGGCTGCTGTGGCAGCTCCAGCCCCAGCAGCCAGGTGGCCACCAGGATGGTGGCGGCCTGGCCGGCGGTGGCCAGCCAGCGCAGGCTGCACAGCGTGCGCAGAAAAGAGGTGTCTCGGGTTTCCATGGCGTAATCGTATGCTGTCGCGGTGGCTACCATGCAAACCAAGGTTCATGCCGTACAGGCGGCAGGCGCGCTAAAATGGGCCATGCATGACGCCGTGACCCGCCCAACCCCGCCCACCGACGCAACCGCGTGGCCCCGTCGCATCACCCAGTCCGTCGCTATCGGCGGCGTCAAGGTGGGCGGTGGGAATCCCGTGGTCGTGCAGTCGATGACCAATACCGATACCGCCGACGTGGCTGCCAGCGTCAAGCAGGTGGCCGAGCTTTGGCGCGCCGGCTCGGAGATGGTGCGACTGACCGTCAATACACCCGAGTCGGCCGCGGCGATCCCGCGCATCGTCGAGAAGCTGGCGATGATGGGTATCGACGTGCCGCTGATCGGCGACTTCCATTACAACGGCCACCAGCTGCTGAGCGGTGAACCGGCCTGTGCCGAGGCGTTGGCCAAGTACCGCATCAACCCGGGCAATGTCGGCTTCGGCAAGAAGAAGGACACCCAGTTCGCGCAGCTGATCGAATTCGCCATCAAGTACAACAAGCCGGTGCGCATTGGCGCCAACTGGGGTTCGCTGGACCAGGCCCTGGCCGCCAGGCTGATGGACGAGAACAGCCAGCGTGCCCAGCCCTGGGATGCGGGACGTGTATTGCGTGAAGCCCTGATCCGTTCGGCGCTGGATTCGGCCGAGACCGCGGTTGAGCTGGGCCTGCCGCGCGATCGCATCGTGTTGTCGGCCAAGGTCAGCGGCGTGCAGGAACTGATTGCGGTGTATCGCGATCTGGCGCAGCGCTCGGACTTCGCCCTGCATCTGGGCCTGACCGAAGCCGGCATCGGCAGCAAGGGTATTGTCGCCTCCTCGGCGGCGTTGGCCGTGTTGCTGCAGGAAGGTATCGGCGACACCATTCGCATCTCTCTGACGCCGGAGCCCGGCCAGTCGCGCACGCAGGAAGTCATCGTCGCCCAGGAGCTGCTGCAGACCACCGGGCAGCGTGCTTTCACGCCGATGGTCACGGCCTGCCCGGGCTGCGGGCGGACCACCTCCGAGTTCTTCCAGGAGCTGGCCAAGGTGGTGCAGAACCACGTACGCGAAAAAATGCCGGTGTGGCGCGTCAGCCACCCCGGCGCAGAGAACATGACGCTTGCGGTGATGGGCTGTATCGTCAACGGCCCGGGCGAATCGCGACACGCCAATATTGGCATCTCCCTGCCGGGCACCGGTGAAACCCCGGCTGCGCCGGTTTTTGTCGACGGTGAGAAAAAAGTCACCCTGCGTGGCGAGAACATCGCCCACGATTTCGTCGCGCTGATCGATGACTATGTCGAGACCCGGTATGCACGAAGCTCCGGTTGATTCCCGGAGCGAAGCAGCCGGTCTGCGCCGCTGGCTCGCCCACAATGCGTGGCGGCTGGTGGTGCTGTTCATCGGTGTGCTGCTGCCGCTGGCGGGCTTCGTGACGCTGGCCGACGAGATCCACGAGGCCGAGGCGTTCCATTTCGACGCAGCCTTGCTGCTGCGGATGCATGCGATGGCGAGCCCCGCCTTGAACGGCTTCTTCGTGCTGATGTCCAAGCTCGGCTATCAGTGGGGCGTCATCCCCGTGGACATCCTGATCGTCGCAGCGCTGCTGCTGCGTCGGCGCTGGCGCAAGGCTGCATTCGCGGCGACGGCATTCATCGGCTCGGCGCTGTTGAACCTGGGCAGCAAGCAGATTTTCCAGCGTGAGCGCCCCAGCCTGTGGGAGTCGATTGCACCGGAAAGCACGTTCAGCTTTCCCAGCGGGCATGCGATGGGCTCGATGACGCTGGCATTGACTCTGGTGTTCCTGACCTGGCGCACGCGTTGGCGCTGGCCCGTGGTGGCGTTGGTCAGTGGTTTTGTCGTTTCGGTCGGGCTGTCACGGGTGTACCTGGGCGTGCACTATCCCTCGGATATCCTCGGCGGCTGGTGTGCTGCAATGATCTGGGTAACAGGTGTGTATACGGTGATGTTTCGCCGGCGCTGGTCCTTGCCCACGCCGTGAGGCGTACTGCAATCGGGATTGTCGAAAGCGTAAGGGAAGTCCTAAGTCATTGGACGAATTGACCTGATGGATACAGTATTGGCCCCAGCGGCATAGTGAACTCGCCCGCCGCAGGCGCATAAACCGCATCATCCTGATGCTCAAAGCCACAGACACATTTCCTGCGAGCGGGTGTCCGATAGAGCCCAGATGGGCCACTTCTGCTTGATAATACGCATGGCCTTGCCATGAGGGGACGGGGGAGGGCCGTCGCCTCGCATGCTCGGATTTTGCCGCGCCCAAGGCTTCAACTATCACCTCGCCGCGAGGAATCCTTCATGACCATCAGTGTTTTTCTTATCGATGACCACGCCTTAGTGCGTACGGGCATTCGGATGATTCTTTCGGGGCAAACCGGGATTGAAGTCATCGGCGAAGCAGACAGCGGCGATATCGCGCTGCCGCAGATCCGCCGTCTGAAGCCGGACGTCGTGCTTTGCGATCTGCATCTGCCGGGACTGAGTGGGCTGGAAATCACCGAGCGCATCGTCAAAGGGGATCACGGTACCCGTGTGATCATCGTCTCGGTACTTGAGGATGGGCCGATGCCCAAGCGCCTGCTCGAGGCCGGTGCATCCGGCTACGTGGGCAAGGGCGGCGATTCTAAGGAGTTGATCCGCGCCATCCATGACGTCGCCATCGGCAAGCGCTATCTGGCCACCAGCATCGCGCAGAACCTGGCGTTGTCCAATCTTGAAGGGGGCGCGTCGCCTTTCGATCTGCTCTCTCCGCGTGAATTGGAGGTGGCGCTGCTGCTGATCCAGGGGCATCGCCAGGAAGAGATCGCACGCCGCTTGAGCCTTAGTGCCACGACCGTGAACACCCATAAGGCACGTCTGTTCCAGAAGCTGGGGGTGCAGGACAATATCGCGCTGGCCCGGCTCGCCGCGCAGTACGGCGTGGGTGATCCGACCAGGGCGATCTGAGTCCAGGGGGTTCTGGCAGGCATCGCTCTGCGGAACAGCGCCCTTCAACTGCAGCCCGAGCAAAAGGAGCACAGCGATCACGCTGTGCTCCTTTTGTTTGAGTGCGCGACAGTCGCATGCGACTCGATCTTGCAGGCATTGATTTGGCGACCGTCTGTTTGTGGGAGCGGTGTGAACCGCGAAGCTGGCACCACTGAAACGGCAGACGCCTGTGCCATCTGATGATCTGCTTGCTTCGCGGCTTACGCTGCTCCTACAACGGGGGGAACCTTCGTCGCTGTGATTGCGTGGCCCAGAAAAGCAGAAAGCGGCCCTAAGGCCGCTTTCTGCTTTCAAGCTGCTTGGTCGGATCAGACGCTGCGTGGCTGATCGTCTTCCTGCTTCTCGGCCTCGGCATTCGCTTCGGCTGCGACGCTTTCCGTGTCTACGGCAGGAGCGACAACGGCAGGCGTCGGTGCGACCACGGCGGTTGGCGCTGCAGTCTCGACGACCGGCTTTTCAGCAGTTTCTTCAACAGTCGGGGCCTGGGCGAACAGCTGCCCGTTCTCCGGTGCTGCAGGCTGTGCAACTACCGCCGCGACCGGTTCAGCAGCTGCCGGTGCGCTGGCAACTTCCGGAGCAGCCACGGGCGCTTCCACTGTGGCGACCACCGGTGCTGCGACGACTGCCTCAGCGATGGTTTCCCCCACGGGGCTGATCGCCTGCTCGGCCTTGACGACTACCGGCTCGGCGGCAGCTGCCACTTCGACGTGTGCGACTGGGGCCGGTGCGCTTGCTGCGACAACGGCTTGAGCAACCGGTGCCGCCGCAGCTGCTTCGATGGCAGCGGCAGGTGTTGCGGCAACCACAGCTGCGGCAGCCTGCGCGGGCGCCGCAGCAACCGGTTTGGCTGCTGCTACCGGAGCGGAAACGGGTGCGGCCGGGGTCGCTGGCTCGTCATCGAACTCGAACTCGGGCTGGCTGCTGGCGGACTTGGTCGCTGCGTCACCGATTTCGCCATCGGCGTCATCAAAAGCGTCCAGCGCGTCCTCGTCACCGCCCTGGTTCTCGGTGCCGGCAGTGCCTTCACCGTTGCCGCGACGACGACGACGACCACCGCGGCGACCGCGACGACGACGACCACCGGCTTCACCGGCAGCTTCTTCACCGGCTGCGGGCACGCCATTCTCATCGACGACAGCCATTGCGGGCTGCTCGTCGGAGACGACCGCCGGCTTGGCGATCTCGGCGGCCACGCTGTTGTCCTTCAGCACCGGATCGGCACTGGCGACGGCTTCGGTGGCAACGATGGTGGCTGCGGCAACGACCGGCGTTGCGACGACCGGGGCAGGTGCTCGAGCGGCTTCCGGCTGGACCTGCCGCTGGCGTGCGGGCTTGTCGCCCTGCACGTTCTGCTGCTGGGCCTGCTTGTCGGCATCCTGCTGCGGCTTGGGCTGCTCCGGCTGCTTGGGCTGCTTGCTCTGCTGCTGCTCGTTGTTGCGCTGCTGCTTGGCCTGCTGCTGGGTCTGATCGCCACGCTGCTGCTCATTGCGCTGCTGCTTGGGCTGCTGCTGGGCGTTGTTCTGCGCCTGCTGCTGGCCCTGCTGCTGCGGCTTGTCAGCGTTCTGGCGGCGATCTTCGCGGCGCTGCTCGTCACGGCGATTGCCGTTGGCGTTGCCGCCCGCATTTGCATTGCCATTGCCGCCGCGACCCTGCTGGCCGTTACGGCCGTCACGACGCTGGTTGCCACGTTCGTTGCGGTTGTTGCGACCGTTGTCCTGGCGCTGCTGCGGCTGGGCCGGCTGTGCTGCCGGTGCCGGCTCGCCGCCGAACACGCGCTTGAGCCAGCCCATCACGCCGCCAGCGGCCGGGGCTGCAGGTGCAGCGACCGGTGCCGGTGCTGGGGGGGCTTCGACCACTTCGCGCACGGGGGCCGGCTGGCTGTGCTTGACGTGGGTCACTGCCGGTGCCGGCGGGATGTTCAGCTGGGCCTTGGTCAGGGCATGCACCGGCAGCTTGCGCGGGGTGCCGCGCTGGTAGCTGGGCTTGTTCGACTCTTCACCCAACTCGTTGTCGCGCAGGCGCGTGACTTCGTAGTGTGGGGTGTGCAACTGCTCGTCGGCGACGATGACGATGGGCGCATCGTGGCGCTGCTCGATTTCCCGCAGGGCGCCGCGCTTCTCGTTGAGCAGGTAGTTGGCGATCTCGACCGGGGCCTGGACCAGCACCTGTCCGGTGTTTTCCTTCATCGCATGCTCTTCGGCAACGCGGATGATGGACAGCGACAGCGATTCGATGCTGCGCATGCGGCCCTGGCCGTCACAACGCGGGCAGACGATCTGGCTGGACTCGCCCAGGCTCGGACGCAGGCGCTGGCGGCTCATTTCCATCAGGCCGAAGCGCGAGATGCGGCCCAGCTGGACGCGGGCACGGTCGTACTTCAGCGCATTCTGCAGGCGGTTTTCGACTTCGCGCTGGTGCTTGCTGGAGGACATGTCGATGAAGTCGATGACCACCAGGCCGCCCAGGTCGCGCAGGCGCAGCTGGCGGGCGACTTCTTCGGCGGCTTCCAGGTTGGTCTGGAAGGCGGTGTCTTCGATGTCGCTGCCCTTGGTGGAGCGGGCCGAGTTGACGTCGACCGCGGTCAGCGCTTCGGTCTGGTCAACCACGATCGAGCCGCCGGACGGCAGGCGCACGTTGCGCTCGTAGATCGCCTCGATCTGCGATTCGATCTGGAAGCGGTTGAACAGCGGGATGTCGTCCTTGTAGTGCTTGAGCTTGCGCAGGGTCTGCGGCATCACCTGCTGCATGAAGTCGCGTGCGGTCTCGTACAGCTCTTCGGTGTCGACCAGGATCTCGCCGACGTCAGAGCGCAGGTAGTCGCGCAGGGCGCGCACGATCAGGCGCGATTCCTGGTAGATCAGGAACGGGGCCGGCTTGGTCAGTGCGGCTTCGGCGATCGAGCGCCAGACCTGCAACAGGTAGTCCAGATCCCACTGCAGCTCTTCGGCATCGCGGCCGACGCCAGCGGTGCGGATGATCACGCCCATGTCGTCGGGGATATTCAGCTTGTCCAGCGCTTCCTTCAGCGCGGCGCGGTCTTCGCCCTCGATGCGACGGGAAACGCCGCCGGCAGAGGGGGAGTTGGGCATCAGCACCATGTAGCGGCCGGCCAGCGAGATGAAGGTGGTCAGGGCGGCGCCCTTGTTGCCACGTTCTTCCTTGTCGACCTGGACGACGATTTCCTGGCCTTCGCGCAGGAGTTCCTTGATGCTGGCCTTGTTGTGGTCCACGCCCGCCTGGAAATAGTCGCGGGAGATTTCCTTCAACGGCAGGAAGCCATGGCGGTCACCGCCGTACTCGACAAAGGCAGCCTCGAGCGACGGCTCCAGGCGGGTGATGCGGCCCTTGTAGATGTTGGACTTCTTCTGTTCCTTGGACGGTTGCTCGATGTCGATGTCGTACAGGTTCTGCCCGTCGACGATGGCCACGCGCAGTTCTTCAGCCTGCGTGGCATTGATCAGCATTCGCTTCATTGTGCGTTCCTCGCGCGCTGCTACCGCGCGGAACGCCATGGGGTTTCGCCTCTGGACACGGTTCGCCGCCCATTCGCGCAGGCGCGGGCAGGGCGGCTTGGGTTTCCAGCGCTACGACACCACGGCAGGCCGCGGGAGCGCTTCTTTCTTGTTTTAGGTGTTTCAGGGCCGGCGTCCGCCCGCGGCCGGAGCCGATGGCGTCGCGCGGGACATGGGTTTCGTCCAGCACGGATGCTTTTTGGCATCCGGCGATGGCCGGGAACGCCGACGAGCCGCTAACATGGCCGCCCCGGGGGCGGTGGCCGCGCACTGTGCCGGATCCGTAGGGAGCGGGGCTTCTGGCCCTGACCAACTTCCAACGAAATCAAACCCTTATATCGCCCCCCGAGTGTAGCAGAATAAATAGGCCGATGACTGATTCCGACAAGCCCCAAGCAGCGCCCGCCGCCAAGAGCAGCGTGCGCATGATCAAAGTGCCCGAAGACAGGGCAGGACAGCGATTGGACAACTTTTTGTTGGGTCAGTTGAAGGGCGCGCCACGCAGCCTGGTCTACAAGTTGGTCCGTAGTGGCCAGGTCCGGGTGAATGGGGGTCGGGCCAAGGCTGACCGCAAGCTGGAGGGCGGGGAAGAGGTGCGCATCCCGCCAGTCAATCTCAATGAGCTTGGAGACAAGGCGCCGCCGCCGAGCAGCTTCCTGCAGCGCATGGAAGAGGCCATCGTCTTCGAGGATGCCAAGCTGTTGGTGATCAACAAGCCGACCGGCGTCGCCAGCCATGGTGGCAGCGGTATCAGCCACGGTGCGATCGAGACCATGCGTGCGCTGCGACCGAACATGAACCTGGAGCTGGTGCACCGGCTGGACCGGGACACTTCCGGCTTGCTGATCCTGGCCAAGAAGCGGTCGGCCCTGGTCGAGCTGCAGGCCTTGCTGCGTGAAGACCATGGCGGCATCCAGAAGCGCTACCTGACCCTGCTGGCCGGGCGCATGCCCGACGGCGTGATGAGTGTGGACGCCCCGCTGCACGTCGGTCTGCGCCAGGGCGGTGAGCGCCATGTTCAGGTGAATGCGATCGGCAAGCCGTCGCTGAGCCATTTCAAGGTGTTGGAGCGTCGCGGCGGGCAGTCCTATTGCGAAGTCCGGATTGAGACCGGGCGTACCCACCAGATCCGCGTGCATGCCCAGCACATCGGCCATCCGGTCGCTGGTGACGATAAATACGGCGATCCTGCAGTGAACAAGCGCTTTCGTGAGCAGATCGGGCTGAAGCGCTTGTTCTTGCACGCCGCCTCGCTGGAGTTTGCGCTGGACGGTGGCAAGACACCTTATGTATTGAATGCGCCGCTACCACCGGATCTGGTGGATGCGCTGAACAAGCTTTGAAGGTGTGAAGCCGGGATGGGGGCTATGCGGTGCAGGGATGTGGGAGCGGTGTAAGCCGCGAAGCTGGCCTTGCTTGGGTCCCCTGCATCCCGGTCATCTGGCGATGTGTGGGCTTCGCGGCTTACGCCGCTCCCACAAAGGATCCGATTTCAGGCTTGGCCGGGTTGCCGATCAGCCCCGGCTTCGCTACCACTTGAACAGCACCAGGCTCACCGCAATCGTCGCCATGCCGATCACCAGTCCGTAAACGGTCTCGTGGCCTTGGGCGTAGCGCTTGGCGGCGGGTAGCAGCTCGTCCAATGCCAGAAACACCATGATGCCGGCGATCAGCCCGAACACCGCGCCGAACGTGGCCGGAGACAGGGCATCCGCCAGCAGGAAATAACCGATGGCCGCACCGACCGGCTCGGCCAGTCCTGATAGCAGGCTGGCACCGAAGGCATAGGACTTGCGGCCGGTGGCCAGATACACCGGGACAGCGATGGCGATGCCTTCCGGGATGTTGTGGATGGCAATGGCAAAGGCCAGGGGCAGGCCAACCGAGGGACTTTCCAGGGTGGCGAAGAAGGTCGCCAGGCCTTCGGGGAAGTTGTGCGCGGTGATGGCGATGGCGCTGAGCAGCCCCACCCGGCGAATCTGGGTATGGCTGTGGTCGTGGAAGGCTGGGTCCTGCTTGTCCAGGCTGTCGTGTGGGTTCGGCACCAGATGGTCGATCAACACCACCAGCAGCACGCCGCCCAGGAACCACAAGGTTCCGTAGGTATAGCCGAGGCGGTCGCCATAGGCCTGGGTGAATGCGCCGATCGATTTGTTCAGTATCTCCGACAGCGAGACGTAGACCATCGCGCCGCCGGCGAACGCCAGCCCGAACGCCAGCAGGCGTGGGTTGGGGCGCCTGGAGAACAGCACCAGCAGGCTGCCGACGGCCGTGGCCAGGCCGGCAGCGAGAGTCAGGCTGAACGCAAGCCAGAGGTTGTCACTGGAGAATGCGTGCATGCGCGCCAGCCGTTGCCGGCTCAGCCACCCCGGCGTGCGCGTTCTTCAATAGCGAAGCATTCGTTCGGCTTGGGGTCCGGCGGGTTGAAGCTGACCGGTACCTGGATGGTGGTGGGCACCGGCTGACCGTTGCGGGTGGCCGGGTTGAACTTCCATTCGCGCACGCGGCGCGCGGCGGAGTCATCCAGCTGGCTGTTGCCGCTGCTGGTGACCAGCGAGACTTCGGTAGGCGTGCCCTGCGGGCCAACCACCACGCGCAGCACGCTCTTGCCGCCAACTCCGGTGCAGGCCAGTTCGGCCGGGTAGTCCGGTGGCGGGGTCTGCACGGCGGCCACTTCGGTCGGGGCGACGGTCGGCGCGGCTGGTTGGTCGGAGGAGTTGCAGGCGCTCAGTGCAGCCACGGTGCCCAATGCAGCGAACAGCAGACGCAGTTTCATGTCATTGCTCCGTTAGTGCGGATGCCTTGGCGGCACAGATGAAGTCGTTCTCGCTCAGGCCACCCACATCATGGGTGGAAAAGCGCACAACGGCGCGGTCGTAGTGCACGCCCAGATCGGGGTGGTGGTCTTCGCGGTGGGCAATCCAGGCCAGCGCGTTCACGAACGCCATGGTGCCGTGGTAGTTGTCAAAGCGGAATGTACGGGTCAGGGCCTGGCCGTTCTCGGCCAGCTCCCAGCCCGGGACCTGCGGCAGCAGCTCGGCGACGCGGGCCTGACCGAGGCGGTATTCGCTACCCCGGCGCGGGCTGCAGTGCGCTTGTGCCAGCGGGATGAGATCAGGGGCCATGCAAACCTCCATAACAGGTGACTGAACTGTGCCGCCGTTGGAATCAGTGTCCCATCGGTGGCAACCAAGACACGGCTAGAATACCCGCATGATCCAGATCTCAGATACCGCCCAAACGCATTTCCGCAAGTTGATCGAACGCGAGGCCGTGCCCGGAATGGGCGTGCGCCTGAGCGCGATGGACCCGGGAACCCCGAGCGCCGACGCGCGCCTTGAATTCGCCGAGCCGGCTGACCTGCTGGGTGATGAGTGGGCGGTGGACTGCGATGGCTTCACCTTGTATGTCGCTGCCACCAGTGTGGCGTGGTTGGATGGCGCCGAGATCGACTTCGTCACCCAGGCCACCGGCACCCAGCAGCTGACCATCAAGGCGCCGAAGATCAAGGGCGAGGCTCCCGGTGATGCAGCCTCCATCGTCGAGCGTGTGCGCTGGGTGATTGAAAATGAAATCAACCCGCAGCTTGCCTCGCACGGCGGCCGCGTCGCGGTGCAGGAAGTGTCGGCGGATGGCGTTGTGCTGCTGCGCTTCGGTGGTGGCTGCCACGGTTGCGGAATGGCCGATGTGACCTTGAAGCAGGGGATCGAGAAGACCTTGATGGGCCGGGTGCCGGGGATCACCGCCGTGCGCGACGCTACCGACCACGAAACCGGTCAGGCCCCGTATATTCCGCGCGACGGCGCGGGCTGAGCCGCGCCCCTGCATGCCGGTGGCATCGGTTACCGAGTTGATCGATCTGCTGGCCTCGCGCCGGCAGACCAGCATTCTGCATGATCGTCGCACTGGCATGCCGTACAGCTGGAGCAACTGGCTGCGCACGCGTGTCTCCAAGGGGCTTTCCGCCTTTGTCGATGCAGACGCCGCCGGGGTGATGGCGGCCCGACCGCCACGACCACGCGGGGGTGTACCTGCGCCGTTGCCGCTGTGGCAACACATCGTGTTGCTGTTCTGGAATGGAGGCGAACCGCCGCCGCGCGATCAGCGTGGCCTGCGTTGGTTTGCCGGTTTCTTCAGCGCCGGGCTGCATGTGCTGTTCGCGTTGCTGTTGCTGTGGGTGGCGTTGGTGCGCAGCAACGTGCCGGAACAGAACGCCGAACAGGGCGAGCGCGTGCAGGTGGCGTATGTCGGGCGCGGTACGCCGGCCGAAGAGGGCGGCGGTGCCCCGAAGGATGCCGAGGCGGCGGGCGCACAGGCGGAAGTTGCAGCGCAGTCTGGCGCTGTTGCGGCCGAGTCACCGGCACCCGCGGCGCAGGAATCGTCGGCATCCTCGGCTACGCGCGCAGCGCAAAGCGATGTCCCGCCTGCCGTCGAGCCTGCATTCGCGCCCGAGGCGATGCAGGTAGATGCATCCAAGCCCGTGCCGGAGCCGCCTGCCGTCAGCGAGCAGCCGCTGCAGGTGACCGAAACAAGCCAGCCGACCAGCGATTTTGTGGTGCCGCCGGTCACGGTTGTGGCCCCGGCACTGCGCATCAGTCAGGCGCAGGTGCGCGAACGCACGATTGAAACTGCGGTTGATCGTCCGCAGCCAATGCAGGCGCTGCGTCAGCCTGCGGAAGTAACGGTGCAGTTGCGTACTCCCCAGATGCAGGTGCGTGAACGCCAGATCGAGGTTGCCACCCAGCAGCCGATAGCGGTGACGCAGCCGCGCGCGCGCGAAACCCAGGTGCAGATTCGCACGCCCGAGTTTGGCGTACGCGAACGTCGGATCGAGACCGCAACGCAGGAATCGGTGGCGATGGCGACCCTGCCAGCGCGCGCAGCCCAGGTGCAACTAAAGACGCCGACAATGGCGGTGCGTGAGCGTGCGGTGCGTGGTGTGCCCGACAAGCCTGCGGCGCAGGCGGCGGCGAGTCCAATTGCCACGACGCAGGCATCAACCGGTACGCCGGCAGCCAGTGCATCGACCAGCCCGTCGCGGGCTGGCGGGCAGGCGGGGGCAGCCAATCCGAGCCCGCGCGGCGGGACCAGCACAGGTGCAGGCCCTAAGCCGGAGGATCGCAGCGGCGGTTGGGCGGCACCCAACCGTGGCGATGATTGGGGCGCAGCGCAGCGCCAGGTTGCCGGTAGCGCTGGCGGCCAGGCGGACAAGGGAACCGGGCTGTTCAATGCCGATGGCAGCGTAAGGCTGGGTGCCAACGAGGGGCAGGCGCAGGACGCGGACAAGCGCGGCGCACCGGGCGGTGATGCCGATACCTGGAGCCGCGAGCGCATCGCCGAGTCCGGCACCTGGCTAAAGCGCCCGCCGTATGACTACACGCCGACCTCCTTCGACAAGTACTGGGCGCCGAATGAGTCGCTGCTGGCCGAGTGGGTGCGGCGGGGCATCAAGAGTGTGGAGATTCCGATTCCCGGCTCAAACAGCAAGATCTCCTGCGTGGTGTCGATGCTGCAGTTCGGCGGCGGCTGCGGCCTGACCAATCCGAACATGCAGGAGCAGCCGGCAGAAGCGCGGCCACCACCGGATATCCCGTTCAAGAAAGAGCTGCAGGAAGACAACGGTAGCCGTTGAGGGCGCGCCATATGACTCGGTTTTTTGTAGGAGCGGCGTAAGCCGCGAAGCTCGTATCGAATCAGATGCCGCATATGCCTGAGGTTTCGGCGATGTCAGCTTCGCGGCTTACGCCGCTCCCACAAGCAGTCTCAAACGCATCGTGAGTTGACCAATAACCAACAAAGCCGCCCAAGGGCGGCTTTGTTGGTTCAAGCAGTGGTGCTGCGACAGCTGCCGTCAATCGACGCCGTGCAGGTCGCGCAGCTGGCTGGGACGTGAGCCGAAGTAGGCGGCGAGGTCGGCGATGTCCTGATCGCTCAGGTTCTGCGCCTGCGGAGTCATCAGCATGTGGTCGCGGGTGCTGGCACGGTAGGCTTGCAGTGCATGGGCGAGGTAGTCGCCGTACTGGCCACCGAGCTTGGGATAGGTGGGATCGATCGGGTTGTTGCCGTCGGCGCCATGGCAGTCGATGCAACTCTGCCCGGTGGCCTTGCCTTTGGCTGCAGCCAGATGCTCACCGGCGGCAATGCGGCCAGTGGGCAGGCCGGCTGAGGAGCTGGAGCCGTGTTCGCCGCTGGCATGACCGGGGTCGGCCGCGGACTTGCCGCTGGACTCCACCTCCGACTGCGTACAGGCAGCCAGACCCAGGGCGGCGAACAGGGCGATGGACAAACGCAGTGCGTGTGTGGCTTTCGTCATGGTCGGCGCTTATTTGAGGGTGGACAGGTAGGCGGAGAGATCAGCAATGTCCTGCGGGCTGAAACTCATCGATTGCGCCTGCATCGTCGGATGCTTGCGTTTGCCTTCGCGATACTCGGTAAGCGCCTGGGTCAGGTACTGCGATGACTGCCCACCGATCTTCGGCACGCGGTAGCTGGGGTAGGCATTCTTGTAGCCGGTGATGCCGTGGCAGCCCTGGCAGGTATAGGCCAGGGTCCTGCCGGTGGCGGCATTACCGGTGCTGGCCGCTGCCGGTGTGGCGCTGGAGGCAGCAGGGGCAGGGGCGACGGCGGGTGTAGCAGACTGCGGATCAGCTTGGGCGGCCCCGAAGGTCAGGGCAAAAGCCAGAGCGAAACAAGCGGCGAGCGGCTGCGAGCGCATGGTTTCCTTATCCGATGAGCGGGTCTGGGGTTCCGCCGTGGGATACGGAACGGCCCGAGTATAGCCCGCGTATTTACCCCTCCGGAACAGGGGTCGGATGCTGCAATGCGGTAGCTCATGCCTATAGGGTGGTACCCATGACTTTCGGGGCATGGTGTGGGCGTGGGGTGGTGCAATACTTTGCTACAACACCTGCCTACGCATCCCCAGGGACAAGACGATGTCGCGACTTTTCACTCTGCACGCCCGCACCGGAAGCTGCGCTGCTGCACTCCTGATCACCACCTCCCTGTTGCTCGGCGGTTGCAAGGCCGGTGGCGAGGAAGCCAAGGCCAAGACGCCGGATGAGCAGAAGGCCAGTGACGCCGTACCGGTGGAAGTGGCCAAGGCCGAGCGCCGTGCCATTGCCGCCAGCTATACCGGTACTGCCGCACTGGAGCCGCGCGCCGAATCGCAGGTGGTCGCCAAGACTTCCGGCGTGGCGCTGGCGGTGCTGGTCGAAGAAGGGCAGCTGGTTCGTGCCGGGCAGCCCTTGGTTCGGCTGGACCCGGACCGCGCTCGCCTGAGCGTGGCGCAGAGCGAGGCGCAGATGCGCAAGCTGGAGAACAGCTATCACCGCGCCGAGAAGCTGGTGCAGCAGCAACTGGTCAGCGCCGCCGACGTGGACCAGTTGCGCTATGACCTGGAGAACGCGCGGGCGATGTACCGGATGGCGACGCTGGAGTTGTCCTATACGACGGTGGTTGCGCCGATCAGCGGTGTGGTCGCCTCGCGGGACATCAAGCCGGGCAACTTCGTGCAGATCAACTCGCCGATCATCCGCATTGTCGACAGCGGCCAGTTGGAAGCCACCCTCAATGTGCCGGAGCGCGAGATCGCCAAGCTCAAGCCGGGCCAGGCGGTATCGCTGCAGGTCGATGCGCTGCCGGGCAAACCGTTCACCGGCACGGTGGACCGCGTTGCACCGGTGGTGGACAACGGCACCGGCACCTTCCGCGTGGTTACCACTTTCAGCGGGGAAGATGCGCTGCAGGCGGGCATGTTCGGCCGCCTGAGCATCAACTACGACCAGCGCGCCGATGCATTGGTGGTACCGCGTACCGCACTGCTGGAAGACGGTGGCAAGCCGGCAGTCTATGTGGTGCGTGACGGCAAGGCCGTGCGTACCGAGCTGGCCCTGGGTTACGACGATGCCGGCTTCATCGAGGTACGCAACGGCCTGCAGCTGGGCGATGAGGTCGTCATCGCCGGCAAGGCCGCACTGCGCGAAGGCAGTGCAGTGCAGGTGATCGGCAAGGAGAAGGCGGTCGCAGCAGCGGCCAAGGCACCGGCCGCTGCACAGGCGACCAAGCAATGAGTGACCACGGACCATCGGCTTCCAGCGGTGGCTTCGATCTGATCGAGTTTGCCACCCGCCGCCGCGTCACCATTGCGATGATGACGCTGACCCTGGTGTTGTTTGGCCTGATCTCGCTGTCCAGCCTGAAGGTCGAACTGCTGCCGGACCTGAGCTATCCCACCCTGACCGTGCGTACCGATTACGAAGGTGCGGCACCGGCCGAGGTGGAAACCCTGATTTCGCAGCCGGCCGAAGAGGCGCTGGGTATCGTCAAGGGCCTGCGCAAACTCAAGTCGATCTCCCGTACCGGTCAGAGCGATGTGGTGCTGGAGTTTGCCTGGGGCACGGACATGCAGCAGGCCGGGCTGGACGTGCGTGACAAGATGGAAACGCTGCAGTTGCCGCTGGAGGCCAAGCCGCCAGTGCTGCTGCGCTTCAATCCTTCCACCCAGCCGATCATGCGGCTGGCGCTGTCGTCCAAGCAGGAAGCCGGCAACGACGCCGATGCGGTGCGCCGCCTGATGGAGCTGCGCCGTTACGCCGATGAAGACCTCAAGCGCAAGCTGGAGCCGGTCAGTGGTGTGGCTGCGGTCAAGGTTGGTGGTGGTCTGGAGGACGAGATCCAGGTTGATATCGACCAGCGCAAGCTGGCCGCGCTGGGTCTGTCGCTGGACACGGTGATCCAGCGTCTGCAGCAGGAGAACGTGAACCTGTCCGGCGGTCGCCTGGAAGAAGGCTCGCAGCGTTACCTGGTGCGAACCGTCAACCAGTTCGCCACGGTCGAACAGATGCGCGAGATGCTGCTGACCACGGCCAGTGGCTCCAGCACCGCCAGCAGCTCTTCGGGTGAGAACCGCCAGCTGATGTCGGCCATCCTCGGCAGCAGTGATCCCAATGTGATCGCGGCGATGCGCAACGATGGCAGCAGCAGCGCGCCCAGCGTGCGCCTGAAGGATGTGGCTGAAGTACGCCAGGGCTACAAGGAACGCGAAGCGGTGATCCGCGCTGCTGGCCATGAAGCGGTCGAGCTGGCGGTTTACAAGGAAGGTGACGCCAATACCGTGTCCACCGCCGATGCGCTGGAAGCGAAGTTGGAGCAGATCCGCAAGGAAATGCCCAAGGACATCGAGATGACCACGGTGGAGGACCAGTCGGTCTTCATCCGCCACGCCATCAAGGACGTCAAGATCGATGCGGTGATCGGCGGCCTGCTGTCGGTGCTGATCATCTTCCTGTTCCTGCGCGATGGCTGGAGCACCTTCGTGATCTCGCTGTCGCTGCCGATCTCGATCATCGCCACCTTCTTCTTCATGGGTCAGCTTGGCCTGAGCTTGAACGTGATGTCGTTGGGCGGTCTGGCGCTGGCCACCGGCCTGGTGGTGGATGACTCGATCGTGGTGCTGGAATCCATTGCCAAGGCGCGTGAGCGCGGCATGGGCATCCTGGAAGCGGCGATCAAGGGCACCCGCGAAGTGTTCATGGCGGTGGTTGCGTCGACCTTGACCACCATCGCGGTGTTCTTGCCGCTGGTGTTCGTCGAAGGCATCGCCGGCCAGTTGTTCCGTGACCAGGCGTTGACGGTATCGATCGCCATCGCGGTGTCGCTGGTGGTGTCGATGACCCTGATCCCGATGCTGAGCGCGCTGAAGGGCCGTCCGCCGTTGGAGTTCCCGGCCGAGGACCCGCGTGAGCCGTGGCGTCCGCAGAGCCGCTGGAAGAAGCCGGCGGCCTATGCTGGCCGTGGCATCGGCGCGATGTTCCGTTACGGCTTCTATTTCCTGGCCTGGACCGTGGTGCGGATCTTCCGTGGCATTGCCGCGGTGGTCGGCCCGGTGATGCGCAAGGCCAGTGATCTGGCAATGGCGCCGTATGGCCGCGCTGAAGCCGGCTATCTGCGCGCGCTGCCGGCGGCATTGAAGCGTCCGTGGCCTGTGTTGGGTTTTGCGACGCTGGCGTTCGGCTTGACCCTGGCGGCGTTGCCGCTGCTGGGCGTGGATCTGCTGCCGCAGCTGGCCCAGGACCGCTTCGAGATGACTGCCAAGCTGCCGCCGGGCACGCCACTGGCGCAGACCGATGCACTGGTACGCGAAGTGCAGCGCAAGCATGCCGACGAAGACGGCGTGCGCCTGCTCTACGGCGTCTCCGGCACCGGTACGCGACTGGATGCCAGCCCGACCGAGAGCGGCGAGAACATCGGCAAGCTGTCGGTGGTGATGAATGACACCAAGCTGGAGCCGGCACTGACCGAGAAGCTGCGCGAGACCATGAAGGCCTGGCCGTCAGCGCAGGTGGATTTCGCCCGCCCGGAACTGTTCGCGCTGTCGCCGCCGCTGGAAATCGAAATCGAGGGCAATAATCTCGAGGACATCCGCGTCGCCGGCAATCGCCTGGCTGGCATGCTGCGCGAGAGCCCGCACTATGCCGACGTCAAGTCGACGGTGGAGCAGGGCTTCCCGGAAATCCAGGTGGTATTCGACCAGGACCGCGCCGCGGCACTCGGCCTGACCACCCGGCAGATCGCTGATGCGGTGGTCAACAAGGTCAAGGGCAATGTCGCTACCCGCTACAGCTTCCGTGATCGCAAGATCGACGTGCTGGTGCGCGTGCAGGAATCGGAGCGTTCCTCGGTCAACGACATCCGTCGCCTGATCGTCAATCCGACCGGTGCCAAACCGATCGAGCTGGGTTCGGTGGCCGATGTCATCGCCACCACCGGCCCGAGCGAGATCCACCGCGCCGACCAGCGCCGTGTGGCCATCGTCTCGGCCAACCTGCGCGACATCGACCTGGGCAAGGCCATCACCGAAGTGCAGAGCATGGTCGCCAAGAATCCGCTGGGCACCGACGTCGGCATGCATATCGGCGGCCAGGGCCAGGAACTGGGTGAGTCGATCCGCTCGCTGCTGTTCGCCTTCGCCTTGGCGGTGTTCCTGGTCTATCTGGTGATGGCATCGCAGTTCGAATCGCTGCTGCATCCCTTCGTCATCCTGTTCACCATCCCGCTGGCGTTGGTCGGTGCAGTGGCGGCCTTGCTGTTGGCGCGTTCACCGGTCTCGGTGGTGGTGTTCATCGGCTTGATTCTATTGGTCGGTCTGGTGGTGAAGAACGCCATCATCCTGATCGACAAGGTCAACCAGCTGCGCGAGGAAGGTGTGGCCAAGCGTGAGGCCCTGGTTGAGGGCGCACGTTCGCGTCTGCGGCCGATCATGATGACCACGCTGTGTGCGGTGTTCGGCTTCCTGCCGCTGGCCCTGGCCTTCGGTGAAGGTGCCGAGGTGCGCTCGCCGATGGCGATCACGGTGATCGGTGGCCTGCTGGTGTCGACCCTGCTGACCCTGCTGGTGATTCCGGTGGTGTACGACCTGCTGGATCGCAAGCCGGACGAGTACTACGCCGAGCGCGGCCGGCGTGCACGCCAGGCGATGGCCCAGGCCGAGCAGGTGCTGAGCCACGAGCAGGACCCCATTGGCGGCATCAAGGACTGAGCGGATGAATATCACCGAGCTGTCCATCCGCCGCCCCGTCACCACCATCATGTTGTTCGTGTCGATGGTGGTGATCGGCCTGATCGCCGCGTTCAAGCTGCCGCTGGAGTCGGAGCCGGAAGCATCGATCCCGTTCTTCTTCATCGCACTGCCGTATCCGGGGTCGACCCCGGAAGAAGTGGAGCGCAACCTGCTGCGGCCGGTTGAAGAGGCCATCGCCACGATGCCCGGCATCAAGACGATGAACTCGCGCGCCAACGCCGAAGGCGGGCAGATCCAGGTCGAATTCAGCGACTGGAACCGCGATATCGCCATGGCCGCGTCCGAAGCGCGTGAGCGTATCGACGCGGTGCGTGACGAGTTGCCGGACGACTTCCGCCGTTACTACGTGCAGCGCTGGAGCACCAGCGACCAGGAAGCGATCAGCCTGCGCCTGAACAGTGCCGAGGACCTGACCGCGCGCGCTGACATGATCGAACGTGCCATCAAGCAACGCCTGGAGCGTCTGCCCGGCGTGGCCCGTGTTGAAGTGGAAGGTGTTGCCAAGCAGGAAGTGCTGATCGCGTTGGACAAGGACCGGATCAGCGCGCATGGCGTTGCCCTGAACGATCTGGTGCAGAAGCTGCAGGCGGCCAATTTCGCGGTATCGGCCGGACAGATCACCGAGGACGGCCGCCGCCTTCGCGTGCAGCCCAAAGGTGAGCTGCTGGAGGTGCAGGAGCTGCGCGACCTGCCGGTCAACAACCGCGGTACCCGCCTGTCCGATATCGCCGAGGTCAGCCTGCAGCCGCAGCGCATGAGCTATGTGCGGCGCATGGAAGGCAAGCCCAGCGTGGGCGTGGACATCTACAAGGAGCGCTCGGCGAACCTAGTGGATCTGTCGCGCGCTGTAGGCAAGGAAGTCGAGAGACTGGGCGACGACCCGGCCCTGCGCGGGGTGGATATCGAAGTGGCCTGGGACTCGGGCAAGGCGGTCACCAGCTCGCTGCTGGCCCTGGCCGAGGCCGGTGCAATCGGTCTGCTGCTGTCAGTGATCGTGCTGTACGCCTTCCTGCGCCATTGGCCGTCGACGCTGATGGTGTCGATGGCGATCCCGATCTGTTTCATCATGACCTTGGGCTTCATGTACTTCACCGGCATCAGCCTGAACATCATCTCGATGATGGGCTTGTTGCTGGCGGTAGGCATGCTGGTGGACAACGCCGTGGTGGTGGTGGAGAGCATCTACCAGGAGCGCGAGAAATACCCCGGCAAACCGGAGATGGCCTCGATCATCGGTACCCGCCACGTGGCGATCGCGCTGTCGGCCGGTACCTTGTGCCACTGCGTGGTGTTCCTGCCGATGATGTTCGGCGAGAAGAACATCATCACCATCTACCTGACCCAGTTGGCGCTGACCATTTCGTTCTCGCTGCTGGCCTCGTGGCTGGTGGCGGTGAGTCTGATCCCGATGCTGTCCGCGCGAATGAAGACGCCGCCGGCCCTGAAGTCACCGTTCATCAGCCGTCTGCAGGCGCGGTATGCACGGATACTGCGTTGGACCTTGCAGAACCGGGGGTGGAGCGTAGCCGGCATCGTGTTGGTGTCGGTGCTCAGCGTCTGGCCGATGACCCACACCAGTGGCGGTGGCGATGACAATGATCCGGATGAGATCAACATCTTCTATCAGTGGAAGGGCTCCTATTCCAAGGAAGAGATGGGCAAGGAAGTGCAGCGTGTCGAGGACTTCGTCAACGCCAACCGCGACGAGTTCAAGATCAAGCGTGTATACAGCCGCTTCGCTGAGCAGGGCTGGGCGCAGACGCGCCTGTACCTGACCGTCGACGACCGCGAGCAGAGCAAGAAGATCGAGGAAGAAGTGCGCAAGGGATTGCCACAGTCCGCGCGTGCCAAGATCGGTATCGGCTGGCCGGGTGGCATGGGCAGCGAAGGGCAGGGCCTGCGTTTCAGTCTGGTCGGTGATTCAAGCCAGACCTTGCGCGAGCTGGCCGACGACATCGTGCCGATCCTGGCGCGCAATCCCAAGCTGCGCGATGTGCGCGTGGACGTAGGCGATGCCAATGCCGAACTGGCCGTGCGGGTCAACCGCGAACGTGCAGCATCGTATGGCTTCAGTGCCCAGCAGGTGGCGCAGTTCGTGGGCATGGCGCTGCGTGGCTCATCGCTGCGTGACTTCCACCGCGATGACGTCGAGATTCCGGTCAATGTGCGTTTCTCGGGCTCGGAGAACTACAGCATCGAGGACTTGTCGTCGTTCATGGTGCGCAGCTCCAGCGGCAAGGAGATCCCGCTGCTGGCGATGGTGGACGTCAACGTCAATCCGGCGGCCAACTCCATCCAGCGCTTGAACCGGCAGACCATGCTGCGTATCGAGGCCGGCCTGGCCAAGGATGTGCCGATGGACCAGGCACGCAAGTCGGTCGAGGAGACCCTGGACCGCGTGCAGTTCCCGCCTGGCTACGGTTATACGTTCAACGGGGCGGGCTTCAACATCAACTTCGACGGCATGGACCAGATGGTGAGCGCGATCTTCATCGCCCTGATCCTGATGGTGGTGATCATGGCGGCGGTGTTCGAGTCGCTGTTGTTCCCTGCGGCGATCATGTCCTGCGTGCTGTTCTCGATCTATGGCGTGTACTGGCTGTTCTGGCTGACCGGCACCGAGATGAACATCATGGCGGTGATCGGCATCCTGGTGCTGATGGGCGTGGTGGTGAACAACGGCATCGTGATGATCGAGCACATCAACAATCTGAGGCGACGTGGCGTATCGCGTACCGAGGCCCTGATCGAGGGCAGCCGTGAGCGTCTGCGGCCGATCATGATGACGATGGGCACGGCGATCCTGGCGATGGTGCCGATTGCCCTGAACACGACCACGGCCGATGGCATGCCGCCGTATTACCCGATGGCACGCGCGATTGCCGGTGGTCTGGCGTTCTCGACGGTGGTCAGCCTGCTGTTCCTGCCGACCATCTATGCGTTGTTGGATGATCTGCGTACCGGCACGGCGCGGTTGGTGCGGCGTGCGCGCGGTTTGCCTGCGTTGGAGAGGGGCACCGTTGCAGAGGGCTGATTGGCTGGAGGGCTGGGCGGCTGTAGCTGCTTCGACGACTGGCAGCGAAGGCAACAGCAACAGCTGAAGCAAGAGCTGCCCTCACCCCTACCCCTCTCCCGCATGCGGGAGAGGGGACGGCAGAAGCTGGATCAAAGGCCAAAGCCAAAGCAACAGCCAGAGCAGCAGCCGAAGCAGCAGCCGAAGCAGCAGCCGAAGCAGCAGCCGAAGCAGCAGCCGAAGCAGCAGCTGGCGATCAGGCTTCCGCTGCCGAAGCCAACGATGCAGCAGCAAAAGAAAAATGCAGGGGAGCTAGTCCCCTCTCCCGCATGCGGGAGAGGGGTAGGGGTGAGGGCGCTTCTAAGCTTTTAAAGCATTTACAGCTTTTAAACCAAAGCTCAAAGCAAAGGCCTCAAAGCCGAAGCCGCAAAGGCCTCACCCAGCCAACTTCCCATAAACACTGAAACCGGTAAGCCACAGTCCCAGCATGCTGCCGATATTGGTCAGCATGAAAGTCAGCACGACGCGGGTAACGCGATTCCGGTACCAGCCCTTCACGTTCTGCGCGTCATCACGCAGCTGCAGGAAGTCCTGATACGTCGGCTTGCGCAGACGCGTCTCCACCAGCGCCGCAAACGCACCGGTAGGAATGCTCAGGCGGAAGGGCTTGAATGGCGCAACCACGATCGCGGTCAGAATGCTCAACGGATGGCTGGCAGCAAGCAACGCACCCAGGCCAGCCAGGCCGCCGGTAAACATCGCCCAAGTCAGCAACATGTCGGCACCCATGCCCATGCCGCCCTTCCAGAAGCCAAACCCAATGCCGCCCAGCACGATGGCCAGAATGCCCAGGGTGATCCACGGGATGTTGCGCTTCTTCGGTACCGACTCCAACTGCTCACGCAGCGGTCCGGGTGCTTCGGTATCGGTTTCCAGATAGCGGGCCAACCCTGCAAGGTGACCCGCGCCAACCACCGCCAGTACATTGCGCTGCTCGCTGTTGTGTTCCTCGCGCAGACGCGTAGCCATATAACGGTCGCGCTCACCGATGATGGCTTGATACAGCGCCGGGCTTTCGTTGGCGAATTCGCCGAAGCTCGATTCCAGCATGTCGCCCTGCTTGAGCTTCTCGATCTCGTCTTCGCCCACATCCTCGGATGAGAACAGGCCGGCGCCCAGACCCATCACCAGCTTGATCTTGCCGAAGAAGCCCAGGCTCTGCGATGCGCGGCGGAAAGTCAGGCCGACATCGCGGTCGATCAGGTGGACTGGCAGATCATTGGCCTTGGCCAGTTCCACCGCACGCTTGAGTTCGGCGCCAGGTTCGATGCCGAGCTGCTCGGCCAGACGACGCTGGTAAGCGGCCAGGGCGAGGTTGGCGGCAAACAGCGCCACGCGCCCCTTGCGGATCACCTCGACCAGATCGAGCTGTGCCAAGGCATTCGGATTGGTCAGTGCCTGCAGGCGCTGTGGGTCCAGTTCAACCGCAACCGCGTCGTACTGACCGCTGGCGATCGCCTGTTCAACCGCTTGCACGCTGGCGAGGGAAACGTGGGCCGTACCCAGCAAGGTGTAGCGCACGCCATCGCGTTCAACCACGCGCACAGGCTGGCCGGCCAGCAGTTCGCCGCCGGTTTCAACAGAGGAGTCAGTCATTGCTTCATTCATTGGATGGGGCGCTGTCGGCACCGTCGCCGAGTGCGCGTTGCATCTGTACCGTGTCCAGCCAGCGCCCGTGTTTGCGGCCCAGGCCGCGGAACACGCCAACCAGCTCAAAGCCGAAACGCTCGTGCAGCTTGATCGACGCGGTATTGGTCGGTTCGCCGATCACCGCGATCATCTGCCGGAAGCCGCGTGCGGTGCATTCGTCGATCAAGGCCTGCATCAAGGCCTTGCCAACGCCTTTGCCCTGGAAACGAGCATCGACGTAGACCGAGTTCTCCACGGTCCATTGATAGGCGATGCGGGCACGGTAACTGTTGGCATAGGCGTAGCCGGCCACCTCGCCGTCGATGGTGGCGACGAGATAGGGGAAGCCGCGTGCGGTGATGTCCTGCATGCGCTGCGCCATCTCCGCCGCGGCGGGGACTTCGTACTCGTAGGTGTTGACCAGCTCGCGCACCTCCACCGCGTAGATCGCGGTGATGGCCGGGATGTCAGCGGGTGTTGCGGTGCGCAGCTGCAGGCTCATCTCGGGTCCGGTCAGTCGATGTAGCGCTTGAGCAGGTCGCCGTAGGCATCGATGCGGCGATCACGCAGGAACGGCCAGATGCGGCGCACGTGTTCGCTGCGTTGCAGGTCGATCTCGCAGACCAGCAGGGTCGCATCAGTGCCGGCTTCGGCGATGAACTCGCCCTGCGGACCCAGCACGTGGCTGTTGCCCCAGAAGTTGATGCCCGAAGCGCCCAGCGGCGAGGCTTCGTGACCCACGCGGTTGCAGCTCAGCACCGGCACGCCGTTGGCCACGGCGTGGCCACGGTGGCTCAGCACCCAGGCATCGCGCTGGCGGTTTTTCTCGTCCTGCACGTCGTCCGGGTCCCAGCCGATGGCGGTGGGGTAGAGCAGCAGCTCGGCGCCGGCCAGCGCCATCAGGCGCGCCGCTTCCGGGTACCACTGGTCCCAGCAGACCAGCACGCCGAGGCGGCCGACCGAGGTGTCGATGGGGGTGAAGCCGAGGTCGCCCGGGGTGAAGTAGAACTTCTCGTAGAAGCCCGGGTCATCGGGGATGTGCATCTTGCGGTACTTGCCGAGCAGGGTGCCGTCTTTTTCAAAGACCACGGCGGTGTTGTGGTACAGGCCGGCGGCACGGCGCTCGAATAGCGAGCCGACGATGACCACGCCGTGCTTTTTGGCCAGCGCGCCAAGATGTTCGGTGCTGGGCCCCGGGATAGGCTCGGCTAGGTCGAATTCGTCCACCGACTCGTGCTGGCAGAAGTACGGGCCGTTGTGCAGTTCCTGCAGCAGCACCAGTTTCGCGCCCTGCGCGGCAGCCTCGGCCACGCGTGCATCAATCACGGCCAGGTTGGCGGCGGCGTCACCGTGGTTGCGCTCCTGGACAAGGGCGACGGTAAGGGGGCTGCGCGAGTTCATGCTGCGATCCTGCGGTGGAAAACGCGCATGTTAACGCGGATGCGCGTCGGCTATGTGGTCAGGGCTGAACGGAAAGGGCTGTGGCGCCCATGCGGTTGCTTGCGCTTCCCAGGTAGCGCCGAGCCATGCTCGACTCCACGGCTTGAGCCCCTCTCCCGTGTGCGGGAGAGGGTTGGGGTGAGGGTGGCTTTTTTGCTGGTAAAGCCCCTGCCGAGCATGGCTCGGCACTACGCTCTGAGCCCCTCTCCCGTTTGCGGGGTGAGAAGGGCTGCTTGCGAACCAAAGGTTCGCAGCCATTCGAACGACCTTGCGCCAGCGCAAGGGCCGGGGCGCGGAGCGGGGGTTGGGGTGAGGGCGCTTTTCGCTCGTGAAGCCTCTGCCGAGCATGGCTCGCCATTACAGCTTTAGCCCCTCTCCCGCTGGCGGGAGAGGGGTTGGGGTGAGGGTGGCTTTTCGCTCGTGAAGCCTCTGCCGAGCATGGCTCGCCATTACGGCTTTAGCCCCTCTCCCGCTGGCGGGAGAGGGGTTGGGGTGAGGGTGGCTTTTCGCTCGTGAAGCCCCTGCCGAGCATGGCTCGGCACTACAGGTGGCGCGCCTAGTTTTTCAGAAGGCCGGCCGGCAGCTGCATGGTGATGCAGTGCAGGCTGCCGTTCTGCCAGATCAGCGAGCGGCAGGGCACCTGCACGATCTCGCGGTCCGGGAAGGCCTGTGCCAGCACGTCACGCGCAGCATCATCGGCGGCATCGCCATAGGCCGGCATCAGCACCGCGCCGTTGATGATCAGGAAGTTTGCATACGAGGCAGCCAGGCGGCGACCTTCGTCGAGAACCGGCTCGGCCCAAGGCAGCGGGAACAGGCGGTACGGCTTGCCCTCGGCGGTGCGCAGTGCGGCCAGTTCGGCGCCCATCGCCTGCAGCTCGACGAAATGCGAGTCCTGCGGGTCATCGCAGTTCTGGTAGACGATGCTGTCGACCGAGGCGAAGCGGGCGAGGGTGTCGATATGGGCGTCGGTATCGTCACCTTCCAGGTAGCCGTGGTCCAGCCACAGCACGCGATCCTGCTGCATCCAGCTGGCCATGTCGGCACTGAGCGAAGCTCGGTCGCGCTCCGGATGGCGTTCGTGCAGGCACTTCCAGGTGGTCAGCAAGGTGCCGGCACCGTCGGTGTCGATGGCGCCGCCTTCCAATGCGAATGGAATGCTGCGCACCTGGGCGTTGTCGAAGACCCGGGCCTGGTCGAGCACGCCGACCAGTTGGTCGTCGAGGCTGGCCTCGAATTTGCCACCCCAGCCGGTGAAACGGAAATCCAGCAACTGGAAGCTGCCGTCGGCGCGTTTAAGGGTGATTGGGCCGGAATCGCGCAACCAGGTGTCGTCATAGGGCGCAGTGACAAACTGCACGCGCTCCATGTCCACGCGGTTCGAGCGCAGTCGCATCTCCGCATAGGTCTCGACATCGTCGTCGGCCACGCAGATCAGTACCGGCTGGAAGCGGGTGATGGCGCTGACCAGCGCGATATAGGTTTCCTCGACCTCGGCCAGGCGCTCGGCCCAGTCGGTGTCGGCGTTCGGCCAGGCGATCAGGACGCCGGACTGGGTTTCCCATTCGGCTGGAAAGCGGAGCGTTTCGTTCATTCTTCTCGGAGTGCGATTGGCCCGGATGGGCGTTGAGGCAGCGGGTACAGGCCTGCTGCCTGGAAGGGATTCAGCGGATCGGTGGCTTCGGGCCGACTTCGTCGGGGCTGGCCTGGCGAGCGACCACATCGATCACGCGCTGCTTTTCAAAGTACACGGTGAAGGCGGGGTAGACCCAACGATTGATGGTCGGCCACTGGCGCTTCTGGCCGCCGCGTGGATCCATGCGTTCGCTCGGCGCACCGAAACGGGCTTCAACCTGTGCCATGGTCTGGCCGCGGGCCGGGATGGCTTCGGCCGGTTTTTCCTGTGCGCGCTCGATCAACAGCGTATCGGCCATTGCCGCCGGCGCTGCGGCCAGTGCAATGACCAGGCCCAGAATCTTCAGTGTTTGCTTCATTGGTCACATCTCCCCAGAGGACAAGCTGTGATTACAGCAAAAAAGACGGCAAAAGTACCGGTTGACCGCGGTTTTTATGTGCGCGCTCACCCTGTGCGGGTGCGGTGTGGGCGCAGCCAAGCAAAAAGCCGCCCAAGGGCGGCTTTTTGGCGTTGCCCGATCCTTGCGGATCAGGCCCTGGCTTGCGCCAGTTGGCTCAGCGCTGGCGAGCCTTGAAGCGCGGGTTCGACTTGCAGATCACGAAGATCTTGCCGCGACGGCGCACAACCTTGCAATCACGGTGACGGGCCTTCGCCGACTTCAGGGAGGACAGAACTTTCATGGCATACCTCGGCGGATAACTGTAGGAATATCAGGAGCGCGGCCGCGGATATGCAGGATAACGCTCGTTCAAGCCCGCCATTCTACCGGGTATTTCCATGCCGGTTCAAGTGCTTGCGTGCAAATACGTGCAGCGATGGCGGTGCAGGGCGCTAGAATAGCCTGATTCTCGCTCCAAACAGGCATCCAGATGAGTCAATTGCCCCCCGTTCTTACCATTGATGGCCCGTCCGGGGCTGGCAAGGGTACCGTCAGTCGCATCGTCGCCCGTCAGTTGGGTTGGCATTACCTGGACTCGGGTGCGCTGTATCGGGCGGTCGGCGTGGCTGCCAGTTGGGCGGACATCGATACCTCTGATGCGTCGGCGCTGGTGCGTTGCACCTTTGATACCAGAGTGCAGTTCGTGGAGCAGGGGGAAAGCCTGCGGGTGCTGGTCAATGGCACCGATGCCACCGACGAGTTGCGCCTGGAGACCACCGGGGCATTGGCCTCGGCCATTGCGGCCATTCCGGAGGTGCGGGCTGCCCTGAAGGAGCGTCAGCGCGCATTCAGGGTTTTGCCGGGGTTGGTGGCCGATGGTCGCGACATGGGTACCGTCATCTTCCCTGACGCCCCATTCAAGGTTTTTCTGACTGCGAGCGCCGAGGAGCGCGCCCAGAGGCGGCATAAACAGTTGAAAGAAAAAGGGGTTTCGGTTAACTTTGAAGACCTCCTGCGTGAGATCATGGCCCGCGACGCCCGTGATGCACAGCGCGCAGTGGCGCCCCTGAGGCCGGCCGAAGACGCCATCCTCATCGACACCAGCGGTATTGGCATCGACGACGTCGTTGCCAAGGTGCTGGATCTGGTTTCCAAGGAAGCCTGATCCTGGCTGCGTTGAGTGCGATCAGTTGACCGATCGCAGTCGCACCAAAGATGTTGCAACAACCCGCTGCGCAATGGTGCGTGGTGGGCTTTTTCATTCACATGCGGCTGCTTTCATGGGGTCGTCCAACAGGCTGGACGGTACGGGTTTTCGCAACAGATCCGCTGTCCATATGTTCAACTGAGTAAATCTAATGACCGAATCATTTGCAGAACTGTTTGAAGCCAGTCAGGCCAACCTGGCCAAGCTGAAGCCCGGTGCCATCGTTATCGGTACCGTCGTTGATGTCCGCGGCGACGTGGTGATCATCAATGCCGGCCTGAAGTCCGAAGGCATCGTGCCGATCGAACAGTTCCGTAACGACGCTGGTGAGATCGACGTGGGCGTGGGCGACCAGGTGAAGGTTGCCCTCGACTCGATCGAGAACGGCTTCGGCGAAACCGTCCTGTCGCGCGAGAAGGCAAAGCGCGCCATGGTGTGGGACGAGCTGGAAGAAGCGTTGGAAAAGAACGAAACCATCACCGGCCGCATCAGCGGCAAGGTCAAGGGTGGTTTCACCGTGGACATCAAGGATGTCCGCGCATTCCTGCCCGGTTCGCTGGTCGATGTGCGCCCGGTGCGCGACCCGGCCTACCTGGAAGGCAAGGAGCTGGAATTCAAGCTCATCAAGCTGGACCGCAAGCGTAACAACGTGGTCGTGTCGCGTCGTGCAGTTGTCGAGAGCGAGCACTCGGAAGAGCGCGAGCAGCTGATGGACAAGCTGCAGGAAGGCGCCATCCTGAAGGGTGTCGTCAAGAACCTGACCGACTACGGCGCATTCGTGGACCTGGGCGGTATCGACGGCCTGCTGCACATCACCGACATGGCATGGAAGCGCGTGCGCCATCCGTCCGAAGTCGTGAACGTCGGCGACGAGCTGGACGTGCGCGTGCTGAAGTTCGACCGCGAGCGCAACCGCGTTTCGCTGGGCCTGAAGCAGCTGGGCGAGGATCCGTGGGACAACATCGCACGTCGTTACCCGGCCAACAGCCGCGTGTTCGGCAAGGTCTCCAACGTGACCGATTACGGCGCGTTCGTTGAGATCGAGCCGGGCGTCGAAGGCCTGGTGCACGTGTCCGAGATGGATTGGACCAACAAGAACGTCAACCCGTCCAAGGTTGTCCAGGTTGGTGATGAAGTCGAAGTGATGGTGCTGGACGTTGATGAAGAGCGTCGTCGTATCTCGCTGGGCATGAAGCAGGTTGCTGCCAACCCGTGGGAAACCTTCGCCGCCATCTTCAAGAAGGGCGACAAGGTTTCCGGCCAGATCAAGTCGATCACCGATTTCGGTATCTTCATCGGTCTGGACGGCGGCATCGACGGTCTGGTGCACCTGTCGGACATCAGCTGGAACACCACCGGCGAAGACGTGGTTCGCAACTTCAAGAAGGGCGACACCCTGGACGCAGTGGTCCTGGCCGTCGATCCGGAGCGCGAGCGCATCTCGCTGGGCGTCAAGCAGCTTGAGCAGGATCCGTTCGGCCAGTACATGGCTGCCAACCCGAAGGGTTCGAAGGTCGAAGGCGTCGTGAAGGAAGTTGATGCCAAGGGCGCAACCATCGAGCTGGCTGACGGCATCGAAGGCTACGTTTCGGCACGTGACGTCGCCAACGAGCGCGTCGACGACGCCACCCAGTTCCTGAAGGTCGGCGACAAGGTCGAAGCCAAGTTCGTGGGCATGGACCGCAAGGGCCGTACTCTGCAGCTGTCGATCAAGGCCAAGGACGATGCCGAAATGCGCGAAGTGCTGGAGGAATACCAGTCCGCTTCCGGCGGCACCACCCAGCTGGGCGCGCTGCTGCGCGCACAGTTGAACGGCAACAAGTCCGAGTAATCGGCCTGCTGTAAGTAGTTGTGACCTGGCGGCCCGGACATCAGTCCGGGCCGTTTCAGGGTAAGACCCTGCCATTGACGAGTACGCAATGACCAAATCCGAACTGATCGAAATCCTCGCGCGCCATCAGGCGCACCTGAAGGCTGATGATGTCGATCTGGCGGTGAAGTCGTTGCTGGAAATGATGGGCGGGGCGCTGTCTTCCGGTGACCGCATCGAGATCCGCGGTTTCGGCAGTTTTTCCCTGCATTACCGTCCGCCGCGCCTGGGTCGCAACCCGAAGACGGGTGAGTCGGTTGCGTTGCCGGGCAAGCATGTGCCGCATTTCAAGCCGGGCAAGGAGCTGCGCGAGCGCGTCAGCTCGGTGGTGCCGCTGGAAAGCGATCCTGCCTGAGTGCTTCTGCCGGACCCGCTCGCAGTAGATTGAGTGCTGCCATTTGATCCGCTGAACGGTAAGCTACGGGCTCTTGTTACAGGAGTGAGCCGGCGCATGAAGATCGTTCGATTAGTGATCCTGCTGGCGGTATTGATAGGCGGCCTAGTGATCGGCTCGCTCAACTCGCAGCCCATCGAAATCAGCCTTGCGTTCTGGGTGCTCAAGACCACTTCCGGCGTCGCGATCATCGCCTCGCTGTTGCTGGGGGCGTTGGTGGGTGGCGGTATGGTCATGGCTGGCCTGGTGGTGCCGATGTACGCCAAGCTGCGCCGCGCCAACAAGGCTGCCGCTGCAACGGCGGTGGAACCGGCAGCGACTGCAGTGCAGACGCCTTCTCCCTTTGACGGACGCTGAGCAACGATGGCTTTCATCAGTGAATGGTTCTGGTTCTTCCTGTGCCTGCCGTTGGCCGCGCTGGCCGGCTGGGTGATAGGTCGGCGGGGAGGGCAGCGCCACAGTGAAAACCAGGTCAGCCGTCTTTCCAGTACGTATTTCCGTGGCTTGAACTATCTGCTCAACGAGCAGCCGGACAAGGCCATCGAGCTGTTCCTGCATATCGCCGAGCTGGACAAGGAAACCTTTGAAACGCAGGTCGCGCTGGGGCATCTGTTCCGTCGCCGGGGCGAAGTCGATCGCGCGATCCGTCTGCACCAAGGGTTGGTCAACCGCAATGACCTGAGCGACGCGCAGCGCGTCCAGGCACTGCTTGCGCTGGGTGAGGACTATATGAAGTCCGGCCTGCTGGACCGGGCCGAGACGGTGTTCACCGAGTTGGCGCAGTTGGACCAGCGTGCGCCGCAGGCCTTGAAGCACCTCATCGGCATCTACCAGGCTGAACGCGACTGGGAAAAGGCGATCGAGAACGCCACCCGCTACGAGGCGGTGACCGACGAGCCAATGGGCAAGCTGATTGGTCAGTTCGAGTGCGAACTGGCTGAGCGTTACCGCGCTGCAGGTCGTCTGGACGACGCGCGGGCCGCCATCAATCGGGCCAACGCGGCCGATGCCATGAGCGTGCGCGCCGGCATCATTGAAGGTCGGCTGGAGAGTGATTTCGGCAACGACGAGGCGGCGGTGCGGGCATTCGAGCGCGCCGCACGCAACGACCCGGATTACCTGCCGGAAATCCTGCCGCAACTGCTGCAGAACTACCGCAATGTCGGCGACATCGCCGGTGCCCGTGCGTTCCTGGCCGAGATGACCGAGCATTATCGCGGCATCGCGCCGGTGTTGGCGCTCACCCGTTTGATGGAGGAACAGGAAGGCACCGCGCCGGCGCGGGCCTATCTGGGGCGCCAGCTCAAGGATCGCCCGTCGGTGCGTGGCGAGTCGGCCTTGATCGACCTGACCTTGGCCGAGGGTGCGGATCCGGTAGCGACCTTGCAGGATCTGAAGCACATCACCGACCAGTTGCTGGTCCGTAATCCGGCCTATCGCTGCACCCGTTGCGGCTTTGGTGCGCGTACCCATCATTGGCAGTGCCCGAGCTGCAAGGAATGGGGCACGGTCAAGCCGCTATTGAACTACGCGGTGCTCTGAGTGCCACAGTCGCAGTATTGGTTGTTGCTGCTGGTGTTGACCACCGCAGCCGTGGTGACGTGGCTTGCAATCCGATATGCGCGGTGGCGGCAGCTCATCGACCAGCCGGGGGAGCGTCGTAGCCATGCGGTATCAACGCCACGTGGCGGCGGCATCGGCATCGTTGTATCGCAGTTGCTTGCCTGTGGGCTGGGCGCGATGTGGATGCCTGCGCATGCGGTGACGTTGCTGGTGTTCGCAGCGGGTCTGCTGCTGGTTGCGGGGATTGGCTGGTGGGATGACCACCGCTCATTGCCGGCGCTGCCGCGCCTGTGCGTGCACCTGTTGGCCGCCTTGTTGCTGGGCGCACTGGTCTGGGTTGGCACGGGCAGCGTTGTGAAGGCGGTGTTCTGCTTCGTACTGGCAGTGTCCTTGATCAACATCTGGAACTTCATGGATGGCATCAATGGGCTGGCCGCGACACAGGCAATTCTTGTCGGTCTTGGTGCGGCCTGGCTGCTGCCTTGGCCGTTCGCCATGGCCGGATGGGCTCTTGCGGCCGGCTGTGCGGGGTTCTTGCCTTTCAACTTCCCCAGGGCCCGTGTTTTCATGGGGGACGTGGGCAGCGGCGCGCTGGGCTATCTGGTGGCCGGCGTGTTGGCGCTGGGCTTGAGTGTTACCGAGACTGCGCCGGTACTGTGGCTGATGTTGCCGGCGGTGTTCCTGGCTGACGCAGGCTTCACCTTGCTTTCACGCATGCTCAGGGGGGAGCGCTGGATGCAGCCGCATACCCAGCATCTCTACCAACGTTTCGTGAAGCGTGAATGCAGTCACACGGCTGTTACGCTGGGTTATGCGTTCTTCAGCCTTGTGGGGCTTACACTTGCGACGCAATTTTCAAGGCTTCCCCTAGGTTGGGGGTGGGCAGGGGGCGTTACCTGGCTGGCTGCTACGGCAGCGGCGTGGATGTTCCTGCGTGCCACGGCACTTAAATAAGGACAAAGTTTTCTATGGCATCTTGGCACGAGCGCTTTGCAGGTGGCGGCCCGCGTTATGCGGTGATGCTGCACGACCTGGTCATGGTGTGGCTGTGTTGGCAGCTGCTGCTGATGGCCCGCTTCGCGCTGTTGGATGGTGGGCCGGCGCATGCGTGGTTCACGCTGGACGCAGTGATCGTGATCGGCATCCAGGCCGTTGCGTTCTGGAAGGTCGGGCTTTACCGCGGCCTATGGCGATTCGCCTCGGTCGCTGATCTGATCAACATCTTCAAGGCCTCGTTCATCGGCCTGTTGGCGATAGTTGTGGTGTTTTCCTATCGCCGTCTCGAGGGAATTCCCATTTCGGTATTGGTGGTTTACCCATTTGCGCTGTCCGCGCTTCTGGGAGGGCCACGTCTGCTGTATCGCGCCTGGAAGGACTACCAGGCCATGCATTCGGATGCCAGCGCGCGCCGTGTGCTGGTGCTCGGTGCCGGCCAGGCCGCTGAGTCGTTGATCAAGGACCTGCGCCGCTCCGGCGACTATGAGCCGGTCGGTCTGCTGGATGATTCGCCGCACCTGCAAGGTGCCTGGGTGCACGGTTCCGCGATCCTGGGAACCCTGGATGAGGTTGCCCAGGTGGCGAAGGAGACCAGCGCCAAGCTGCTGGTGATCGCCATACCCACCCTTGATGCTGCCGGCATGCAAAGGGTGGTTGGCTTGTGCGAGAGCACCGGCCTGCCGTTCCGTACGGTACCCCGCCTGACCGATATCCTTGAGGGCAGTTCGCTGCCTGGGCAATTGAAGGAAGTCGCGATCGAAGACCTGCTGGGGCGCAAGCCGATCCTGCCGGATTGGGAATTGCTGCGCAGCTGGTTGCGTGGGCGCACGGTGCTGGTGACCGGTGGCGGTGGTTCGATCGGCTCGGAGTTGTGCCGCCAGTGCGCACGGCACGGTATCACGCGCATCGTGGTGCTGGAGATGAGCGAACTGTTGATGCTCAACATCCAGGCTGAACTGCGCAGGAGCTTCCCGGACCTGGAAGTCCATGGTGTACTCGGTGACTGTGGCGACCCGGCGGTGATCCGCCATGCATTGCGCAGCTACAACCCGGATACCGTATTCCATGCCGCCGCGTACAAGCAGGTGCCGTTGCTGGAAGCGCAGCTGCGTGAGGCGGTCCGCAACAACACCTTGTCGACCGAGTGCGTCGCCACGGCCTGCATCGAGTCGGGCGTGGAGAATTTTGTCTTCATTTCCACCGACAAGGCCGTTGATCCGGCCAATGCCCTGGGCGCGACCAAGCGGTACGCCGAGATGATCTGCCAAAGCCTGAACCGACGCGCGCCGCACACCCGCTTCGTCACCGTCCGCTTTGGCAACGTGCTGGGTTCGGTGGGCAGCGTGGTGCCGATGTTCCGTGAGCAGATCCGCAAGGGTGGGCCCATCACGGTGACCCATCCGGACGTGAGCCGGTATTTCATGACGATTCCGGAGGCCTGCCTGCTGATCCTCCAGGCAGCGGCTTCCTCGTCGCGTGGCGCGATCTACATGCTGGACATGGGTGAGCCGGTGTTCATCCGCCATCTTGCAGAGCAGATGATCCGTTTGGCCGGCAAGCAGCCGGGGATTGATATTCCGATCATCTACACCGGTTTGCGGCCGGGCGAGAAGCTGCACGAGAGCTTGTTCTACGCCGACGAAAACTGCCAGCCGACTGCGCACCCGAAGGTGATGGCGGCAGGCGTGCGTGAATTTTCACCCGAGCTGGTGTTGAATAACGTGGCCGCACTGAGGAAGGCGGTAGCTGCCTACGATATCGAAGCGATGCGACATATCCTCGGCACTACCATCCCCGAGTTCATGCCGGCCGACGATGTCGCGGCGCAGACTGGCACTGCCAATATTGTTCCGTTTCCTACCTCCAAAGAAGCTGGAAGAAGCCACTGATGCACGGCCGAATAAAAAAAGCGGTATTCCCCGTCGCAGGACTTGGAACACGATTCCTGCCTGCCACCAAGACCGTGCCGAAGGAGATGCTGCCGATCATTGATCGGCCGTTGATCCAGTATGCGGTCGATGAGGCCATCGAGGCTGGCTGTGACACCCTGATCTTCATCACCAACCGCTACAAGCACGCGGTGGCCGACTACTTCGACAAGGCCTACGAGCTGGAGCAGAAGCTCGAGCGCGCCGGCAAGCAGGAGCAGCTGGAGCTGATCCGGCATGTGCTGCCCAAGGGCGTGCGCGCGGTGTTCGTGACCCAGACCGAAGCGCTGGGGCTGGGCCATGCGGTGCTGTGTGCCAAGGCGATCGTCGGCAACGAGCCCTTCGCGGTGCTGCTGCCGGATGACCTGATCTGGAACCGCGGCGACGGCGCGCTCAAGCAGATGGCTGACTTGAACGCTACCACTGGCGCCAGTGTCATTGCGGTGGAAGACGTGCCGCACGACAAGACCGGCAGCTATGGCATCGTAGCGACCGACAAGTTCGATGGCCGCAAGGGACATATCAGCCAGATCGTCGAGAAGCCGAAGCCGGAAGATGCGCCGAGCGACTTGGCGGTCGTTGGTCGCTATGTGCTCAGCCCGAAGATCTTCGAGTTGCTGGAGGCTACCGGTACTGGTGCGGGTGGCGAAATCCAGCTGACCGATGCGATTGCGCAGTTGCTCAAGATCGAGCAGGTGGACGCGTACCGTTTCGAGGGCACGCGCTTTGACTGCGGCACCCATCTGGGGTTGATCGAAGCGACCGTGCGCTTTGCGCTGGAAAACGAGAAGCTGGCCGGGCCGGCACGGGCGGCGATGCAGAAGATGCTGGCGGAGTAAGCGCCCGGGGGTATTCTGGAGGCTGACGCCCTCTGTCAGCCCGATGGACTGGAGGAGCAGCCGCAAGGCTGCTTTTCTGTATCTGGCGCAGGGCTGTCGCACGCGAGGTGCGCGCGAAGTGCTGCCCCTCTCCCCAACCCTTCTCCCGCAAGGGGAGAGGGGCTACAGCTGCAGTTGCGGAGAATGCCTGCGCTCGCAGTGATCCAAGCCCCTCTCCCCTTGCGGGAGAGGGGTTGGGGAGAGGGGGCTCTTCGCGATGAACATGCAAAGAGAAGGCGGCCATAAGGCCGCCTTCTTCAATCAAAGCAACAACGAACCACTTACAGCGATTCAAAAATACCCGCCGCACCCATGCCGGTGCCGATGCACATGGTCACCATGCCGAACTTCTGCTGGCGACGGCGCAGGCCGTGCAACAGGGTAGCCGTACGGATCGCGCCGGTAGCACCCAGCGGGTGGCCCAGGGCAATGGCGCCGCCCAGCGGGTTGACCTTGGACGGGTCCAGGCCGCAATCGCGGATCACCGCCAGCGACTGCGCGGCGAAGGCTTCGTTGAGCTCGATCCAGTCCAACTGGTCCTGGCTCAAGCCAGCCTGCTTCAATGCCTTCGGAATCGCTGCGATCGGGCCGATGCCCATCACTTCCGGGCGCACGCCGGCGACCGAGAAGCTGACGAAGCGGGCCAGCGGGGTCAGGCCGTAGTCCTTGATCGCCTGCTCGGAGGCCAGCAGTACCGCACCGGCACCGTCGCTCATCTGTGAGGAATTGCCTGCAGTCACCGAACCGCCGAACTGGCCATTGCGGAATACCGGGCGCAGCTTGGCCAAGCCTTCAGCCGACGAGTCCAGGCGCGGGCCTTCGTCGGTGTCGGCGATCTTGTTGCGGGTGATGATGCGCTTGCCATCGGCCAGGTCGGGCAGGTGCGAGACGATGTCGTAAGGGCTGATCTCGTCCTTGAACTCGCCGTTCTGGATCGCGGCGATAGCCTTCTGGTGCGAGGCCAGGGCGAAGGCGTCCTGCTCCTCGCGCGAGACCTTCCATTCCTCGGCGACCTTCTCGGCGGTGATGCCCATGCCATAGGCAATGGCGACGTGGTCGTTGTCGAACACGCTCGGTGCCATCGCGATCTTGTTGCCCATCATTGGCACCATCGACATCGATTCGGTGCCGCCGGCCAGCATCAGGTCGCTGTTGCCCAGGCGGATCTGGTCAGCTGCCATCGCCACGGCCTGCAGGCCGGACGAGCAGAAGCGGTTCACCGTCTGCGCGGCGATGGTGTTGGGCAGGCCGGCCAGCAACACGCCGATGCGCGCCACGTTCATGCCTTGCTCGGCTTCGGGCATGGCACAGCCGATGATGGCGTCGTCGATGCGGTTGACGTCCACGCCCGGGGCCTGTGCGACCACGGAGCGGAGCACGTGGGCGAGCATGTCGTCCGGGCGGGTGTTGCGGAACATGCCCTTGGGCGCCTTGCCAACCGGGGTGCGGGTGGCGGCGACGATGTAGGCGTCCTGGATTTGCTTGGTCATTGCAGTGATCTCTTCAATAGGTGTGAGCGTGAGGGCGGGCGAGGGCGGCGCTGACAGCGCCACCCCTAAGCACGCTCACTCAGTTCCGCAGCGGCTTGCCGGTGGTCAGCATGTGCGCGATGCGGGCCTGGGTCTTTTCCTGCTGGGCCAGTTCGACGAAGTGCTTGCGCTCCAGGGTCAGCAGCCACTCTTCGTCGACCACGCTGTTGCGGTCGACCTTGCCGCCGCACAACACGGTGGCGATGCGCTCGGCGATTTCGTAGTCGTAGGGGCTGATGAAGCGGCCTTCCAGCATGTTGACCAGCATCATCTTGAAGGTGGCAATGCCAACGTCGCCGGCCACGCGGATGCGGCGTGCCGGCATCGGCGGACGGTAGCCGCCTTCGGCCAGTGCGGTGACCTCGGCCTTGGCGATGTGCAGCAGCTCGAAGCTGTTGAACACCACCTTGTCGGTGCCGCGCATCAGGCCCAGTTCCTTGGCGTTGACCGCCGAGTTGGAGACCTTGGCCATGGCCACGGTTTCGAAGGTCTTCTTCAGTTCGGCGAACACGTCACCGTCCGGGCCGGCCGCCTGCGAGGCGCGCACGGCGATTTCCTTCAGGCCGCCGCCGGCCGGCAGCAGGCCGACGCCGGCTTCCACCAGGCCGATATAGCTCTCCAGCGCCGCTACCGACTTGGCCGCATGCATCTGGAATTCGCAGCCGCCGCCCAGCGCCAGGCCGCGCACCGCGGTGACAACCGGCACGGTGGCGTACTTGATGCGCTGGCTGGTGCGCTGGAAGTTGGCAACCATCGCCTCGAACTCGGCGAACTTGCCGGCCTTCAACGCGCCCAGTGCGCCCGACAGATCGGCACCTGCAGAGAAGGGTTCCTTGTTCTGCCAGATCACCACGCCCTTGAACTGCTTCTCGGACAAGGCAATCGCGTGCTGGATGCCGTCCAGGACCTGGTCGGAAACGGTGTTCATCTTGGTCTTGAAGCTGATGACGCCGATGCCGTCGCCGTCGGTCCACAGACGGATGCCGTCGTTCTCGAAAACGGTTTCGCCCTGCGCGAACTTCTCGCCCAGCAGCGCGTCCGGGAAGCGCTGGCGCTGGTAGACCGGCAGTGAGGAGCGCGGCACCAGGGCGTTCTGCGACGGGCTGTAGCTGCCTTCGGCGGCATGCACGCCGTCACGGCCGTCCAGCACCCAGGCCGGAAGCGGGGCATTGCTCATGCTCTTGCCGGCGGCGATATCGTCGGCGATCCACTGCGCTACCTGCTTCCAACCGGCGGCCTGCCAGGTCTCGAACGGGCCCAAGGACCAGCCGTAACCCCAGCGGATGGCCAGGTCCACGTCGCGCGCGGTTTCGGCGATGTCGGCCAGGTGGTAGGCGCTGTAATGGAACAGGTCACGGAACGTCGCCCACAGGAACTGCGCGTGCGGGTGCTGGCTTTCGCGCAGCTTGGCGAACTTCTCGGCCGGGTTCTTGATCTTCAGGATCTCGACCACTTCCGGTGCGGCGACGCGGTCGGCTGGACGGTAGTCCTGCTTCTCAAGGTCGACGACCATGATGTCCTTGCCGACCTTGCGGAAGATGCCGGCGCCGGTCTTCTGGCCCAGTGCGCCCTTGCTGATCAGCGCGCCCAGCCATGCCGGTGCGTTGAAGTACTTGTGCCACGGGTCGTCAGGCAGGGTGTCGCCCATGGTCTTGATGACGTGGGCCATGGTGTCCAGGCCGACCACGTCGGAGGTGCGGTAGGTGGCCGACTTCGGGCGCCCGACCAGCGGACCGGTCAAGCCGTCCACTTCGTCAAAGCCCAGGCCGAACTGCTGGGTGTGGTGGATGGTGGACAGGATCGAGAACACGCCAATGCGGTTGCCGATGAAGTTCGGGGTGTCCTTGGCATAGACCACACCCTTGCCCAGGTTGGTGGTCAGGAAGGTTTCCAGGCCTTCCAGCACGGCCTTGTCGGTGGTCTTGGCCGGGATCAGCTCGGCCAGGTGCATGTAGCGCGGCGGGTTGAAGAAATGCACGCCGCTGAAGCGGTGGCGGAGTTCTTCCGGCAGCACGTCGGCCAGCTTGTTGATGCCCAGGCCCGAGGTGTTGGAAGCCAACACCGCGTGCTCGTTCACGAACGGCGCGATCTTCTTGTACAGGTCCTGCTTCCAGTCCATCCGTTCAGCGATGGCTTCGATGATCAGGTCGCAGTCGCGCAACTGTTCCAGGCCGGAGTCGTAATTGGCCGGGGTGATGGCTTCGGCCAGTGCCTTGCTGGCCAGCGGGGCCGGGCTCAACTTGCCCAGGTTGGCAATGGCCTTGAGCACGATGCCGTCGGCAGGACCTTCCTTGGCGGCCAGGTCGAACAACACCGTGTCGACGCCGGCATTGGTCAGGTGGGCGGCGATCTGCGCACCCATGACGCCTGCGCCCAGGACGGCGGCGCGGCGGACAAGCAGGGAATTGGACATATCGATAAACCTTTGGTCTGCGATGACGGTTGGATCAGGGAACGGCGGGGGAGGCCGGGGTGCGCACGCTGGCGCGGAACCCGGCTTCGGCGAAATGGATCAATTCCTGCGCGGCCTTGCGGCGGTGCTCGGCCTCGCTGATGTTGTGTGGGCGCTTGATCAGTCCGAAATCGGCCATGGCGTAGGTCAGGGAACCGGCCAGGAAGTCCAGGCGCCAGTACAGCTCTTCCTTGCTCAGGCCCGGCACACAGGCACCGATGGCCTTGCCGAACTCGCGCAGCACGTGGCCGTAGTGGTCGGACAGGAACTTGCGCAGGTTGTCGTTCTTTTCGGCATAGGCGCGGGCGATGACGCGGACGAAGGCGCCGCCGCTCTGGCGGTCCTGGGCCAGCGCCAGCGCCGGCTCGACGAAGGCGGCCAGCACGGCACGCAGGTCGCCAGGCTGGGTGCTGCGGGCCTGTTCCAGCTGGCCCAGGCGGGCGGCGGTCATCTCGTCCATGCGGCGGCGGAACACTTCATTGACCAGGTTGTCCTTGGACCCGAAGTGATAGTTGACCGCGGCGATGTTTACGTCCGCGTGACTGGTTACCTGGCGCAGCGAGGTGCCGGCAAAGCCGTACTGGGCGAACAGTTCCTCGGCCGCGCCGAGGATGCGGTCCTTGGTGGAGAAGCTGGCGGGTTTGCCCATGGCTGGCTCAATCAATCAAACGATTGTTTGGATCCTACGCCCGTCGTCTCGTTCAGGTCATGCTGCTATGCAGCATCATTCATCTGACGCTGTGCAAAGCCGGGGGTCACCCGGTAGAATTAGCCACCGCAATTCAGGCTAAGCCCGCGTCCGCACGCGGGTTTTTTTAATGTACCCTCGGGCCAGCCGGCCCTTTACCGGAGAATTCCCATGGCGCTGGAGCGCACCCTTTCCATCATCAAGCCCGACGCCGTTGCCAAGAACGTGATCGGCGAAATCTACGCCCGCTTCGAAAAGGCCGGCCTGAAGGTCGTGGCTGCCAAGTACAAGCAGCTCTCGCGCCGTGAAGCCGAAGGCTTCTACGCCGTGCACCGCGAGCGTCCGTTCTTCAACGCCCTGGTCGAGTTCATGATCTCCGGCCCGGTGATGATCCAGGCCCTGGAAGGCGAGAACGCCGTGCTGGCCCACCGCGACCTGCTGGGCGCCACCAACCCGAAGGACGCTGCTCCGGGCACCATCCGCGCCGATTTCGCTGATTCGATCGACGCCAACGCCGCTCACGGTTCGGATTCGGTCGAGAACGCAGCCATCGAAGTGGCCTACTTCTTCGCCGCCACCGAAGTGGTTTCGCGCTAAGTAGAGGTTGAAGTCGTGAACGAGGTCGTACAGTCACCCGCCATCCAGCCGTTGCCGAAAACGGCAGCCACCGCTGGCAAGCAGAACCTGCTCGACCTTGATCGCGCGGGCCTGGAAAAGTTCTTCGTCGAAACCCTCGGCGAGCAGAAGTTCCGTGCCCATCAGGTGATGAAGTGGATCCACCATCGCTACGTCACCGATTTCGACCAGATGACCGACCTCGGCAAGTCGCTGCGCGCCAAGCTGCAGCAGCATGCCGAGGTCGTCGTCCCGAACATCGTGTTTGACAAGCCCTCGAACGACGGCACCCACAAGTGGTTGTTGGCGATGGGCGTGGATGGCAAGAACGCCATCGAAACCGTCTACATCCCGGACAAGACCCGCGGCACGCTGTGCGTGTCCTCGCAGGTTGGTTGCGGCTTGAACTGCACCTTCTGTTCGACCGCTACCCAGGGCTTCAACCGCAACCTGACCACCGCCGAAATCATTGGCCAGGTGTGGGTTGCCGCCCGTCATCTGGGCAATGTGCCGCACCAGATGCGCCGCCTCACCAATGTGGTGATGATGGGCATGGGCGAGCCCCTGATGAACTTCGACAACGTCATCCGCGCGATGAGCATCATGCGCGATGATCTGGGTTACGGCCTGGCCAACAAGCGCGTGACCTTGTCGACCTCCGGCCTTGTGCCGCAGATCGATCGCCTGTCGGTCGAGAGCGATGTGTCGCTGGCGGTGTCGCTGCATGCGCCGAACGACGAGCTGCGTGAGACGCTGGTACCGCTGAACAAGAAATACCCGATTGCCGAGTTGATGGCCTCCTGCGCGCGTTACCTGCGCGGCAACAAGAAGCGCGACTCGGTGACCTTTGAATACACCTTGATGAAGGGCATCAACGACCAGCCCGAGCACGCCCGCCAGCTGGCGCGGCTGATGCGCCAGTTCGACAATGCGGTGCAGGCCAAGGACTCGGGCAAGGTCAACCTGATTCCGTTCAATCCGTTCCCGGGCACGCGCTATGAGCGCTCGGACGAGGAACAGATCCGTGCGTTCCAGAAGATCCTGCTCGACTCGCAGGTGCTGACCATGGTGCGGCGTACCCGCGGCGACGATATCGACGCCGCCTGCGGCCAGCTCAAGGGGCAGGTGATGGATCGCACCCGCCGCCAGGCCGAGTTCAACCGGCTGCTGCAGGAACAGGAAGGCGGGGATGCGGTCGCCTGATCGCTGGCTGATTCTATTGGTTCTGGTCACGCTCACTGCGGCGTGCGGGCGGGACAATCTCAAGATCGGGCGCCCGCAGGTGGTTGCACCCGACTACAGCGTCAAGCAGGACAAGACCGCACACAAGCGGATGCGTTACCAGGAGTTCCTGCGCCTGTCGGCGGATCGCTTTGGTCGCGGCCAGTTGGACGAAGCGATGCAGTTCGCGCGCTCGGCGCAGAAGCTGCAGCCGGACACGCCCGATGCCTACACCCTGCAGGCGGTGATCGAGGGGCATAGGGGGCAGGTCGAGGCGGCTGGTGCGCTTTATCGCAAGGCTGCCGAGCTGGCGCCGCACCAGGGGGATGTTCTCAACAATTACGGCGCCTGGCTGTGCGGCAGCGGTCATCCAGCGGAGGCGCTGGTCTGGTTTGATCGCGCCTTGGCCGATCCGAATTACGGCGGGCGCGCCGATGCGTTGGCCAATGCCGGTGGCTGTGCGCTGGATGCCGGGCAGCGTGAGCGCGCCGAAGAGAATCTTCGCCAGGCCCTGGCGTTGGCGCCGGGCAACGCCTATGCGCTGGAGGCCATGGCCCGCAATGAGGTCCAGCAGGGGCGCTATTTCGAGGCCCGGGCCTTCTACCAGCGACGTTTGGCGGCTGCGCCAGCCACGGTTTCCGTGTTACAACTTGCCATTCAGATTGAAGAGCGACTCGGCGACAGGATGGCTGCCGGTCGGTTCCAACAGCGGTTGCGCGAAGAGTTTCCTTCTGCAGCAACCTCGAATCCCCAAGGCTGACGCATTGTGATCAATGATCCGGGTGTAAATGCTTTAGATGGTGTAATGGGTTGCGGCGAGCAGTTGCGCAAGGCGCGGGAGGCCGTCGGCTTGTCGCTTGACGAGGTCGCCGGCCAGTTGCGCATGCCGGTGCAGGTGGTTGCCGCGCTGGAAGCAGAGCAGTGGTCGCGGCTGGGGGCGCCGGTATTCGTGCGTGGCCAGCTGCGTAGTTATGCGCGACTGCTGAAGGTGGATCTGGGTGGATTGCTCGAACAGGCGCGTATCGCGCCGGTCGAGCCGCCCAAGCTGGTCAGTCATACCCATACGCCGCGACTGAAGCGGGTTGCCGAGAATATCGGCCGCCGCGCGGTCTATGTGGTGATCACCGCGGTATTGGCGGTGCCCGTCTGGTACGTGATCAGTGGCAATTCCAATAGCGCGCCGCCGAGTACGGCCTCGCTGGATGTGGTGCCGGCCCCGGTCGCCGGCGCACAGCCGGCGGCGCCTGTTCAGGCGCCGGCGCATGCGCCGAGCACGGACAACGGTCCCTATATTGCCTCGATGGCGCCCATGGCACGGCCGGCGGCTGCCCCTGCGCCGTCCACATTGACCCTGAATTTCAAGGGGGACAGCTGGGTGGACATCACCGCGCCAGACGGTGCCACCGTCGAAAAGGCCTTGGTGCGCGCCGGCGAGAGCCGCAGTTTCGCGGCCGGCCAGGTGGGGCGGATGGTGCTGGGCAATGCGGCCGAGGTCGAGGTTCAGCAGGCGGCAGGTAACGTCGACCTGGGCCCGTACAAGCGCGGCAATGTGGCCCGCTTTACGGTATCCTCTGACGGCTCCGTGGCGCCGGTTTCACACTGAAACCAGGCGTCGAACAAAACAACAAGGCTCCCCGCCAGGGTGAGCGAGAGTACGCATGGCGATTGACGACCTGCTCGACGAGCACGAACAAAGCGAACGTGTCCGCACGTGGCTGCGCAAGAATGGCGCCGGGATTATCGGCGGAGTAGTTCTCGGCATTGGCGCTATTGCCGGTTGGCAGTGGTGGCAGAAGGAGCAGGTTGGCAAGCTGGCCGACGCCAACGCCCGTTACGAAGCGGTGTCGCGCAGTCTGCAGTCCAAGAACCTTGAGGAAGCAGCCAAGGAGGTTGCGGCGCTGGGTGGCGGCAAGGCAGGCATCTATGCCGACCTGGCCGCGCTGGAGCTGGCCAAGGCGCAGGTCGAGGCCGGCAAGAGCGATGACGCGATCAAGACATTGCGCGCGCTCAAGGCCGAAGGCGAGTTCAAGACGCTGATCGACCAGCGCATCGCGCGCCTGCTGATTGAAACCGGCAAGCCGCAGGAGGCATTGACGCTGCTGGCCAACGCCGACGACAGCGCGGGGCTTGAGATCCGTGCCGACGCTCTGGTCGCACAGAACAAGCGCGATGAAGCGCGTGAACTGTACAACCAGGCACTGGCCAAGCTGGACGTGGCTGCCCCGCAGCGCCGCTTGCTGGAAACCAAATTGATGGACGCCGGCGGTACCGTGGCTGATCCTGCAGCGGAGAAGAATTGATGAAGTTCAAGCATGTTGCAGGGATTGCCTTGATCGCGGTGTCCCTGATCGGTTGTTCGACGGTCAAGGGTTGGTTCGCAGGCAAGGATGCAGCGGCAAAGAAGGCGCTGGAGCCGGCTGAGCTGACCAAGTTCGAACCTAGCGTCCAGGTCAGCAAGATCTGGTCGGCTAACGTCGGCAAGGGTGAGGGCCGTATTGGCCTGCGCCAGGCGCCGGTGGTGGCCGATGGCCGCGTTTACGCGGCGGCGGTGCAGGGAGGCGTGCACGCGCTGGACCTGCAGACTGGCAAGCAAGTCTGGGAATACAGCCCGGCCAAGGAAAAGAAGAAGCCCAAGCTCCGTCTTTCCGGTGGTCCGGGCGTTGGCGATGGCCTGGTGGTGATCGGCACGCTGGATGGGCAGGTGATCGCGCTGGACGCCGCCAATGGCAGCGAGAAGTGGAAGTCCAAGGTGACCGGCGAGGTAATCGCCGCGCCGGCGGTGGCCCAGGGCCTGGTGTTCGTGCGCAGCAATGATGGCCGCACCACGGCGCTGGATGCGGCTACCGGCGAGCAGCGCTGGTTCAATGCGCAGGAGCTGCCGTCGCTGACCGTGCGCGGCAATGCGCCGGTCGTGACCGGCCCTGGCGTGCTGTTCATCGGCAACGATGACGGTACCGTTGCCGCCTTGGCGATGCAGGACGGGCGTCCGCTGTGGGAGCAGATGGTAGGCACCCCGGAAGGACGTACCGAGCTGGAGCGCATGGCCGATATCGATGGCGCGCCGGTGTTGGAAGGCAATACGCTGTTTGTCACCAGCTTCAAGAACGAAACGATGGCCATTGAAGGCCCGACCGGTCGTCCGATGTGGTCGCGTGACCATGGCGGCGGCGGTGGTGTTGCGGTGTCCTCGGGTAATGTCGTGGTCACCGATGGCAAGGGTACGGTGTACGGCTTGGACAAGAGCTCAGGCTCTGCCATGTGGTCGCAGCAGGCGCTGGCGCGCCGCTCGTTGACCGGTGCTGCCATCCAGGGCGACTACGCCGTGGTTGGTGATTACAAGGGATATCTGCATTGGCTGCGGTTGAGCGATGGTGAATTGGCAGCGCGTGAGAAGAGCGGTGGTGATGCTCTGCTGGCGCAGCCGCTCGTCGCCGACGGCATCCTGCTGGTGCAGAACGTAGATGGGAAGCTGACCGCATTCCGGTTGGCCCAATAAGGAGTTAACGCGATGCTGCCTTTGGTCGCCCTGGTTGGACGGCCGAACGTCGGCAAGTCCACGATTTTCAATGCGCTGACGCGTACGCGCGATGCGCTGGTCCATGACCAGCCCGGGGTAACCCGTGATCGCAACTACGGCGTTTGCCGCACGGACGAGGACAATCCCTTCCTGCTCGTGGATACCGGCGGCATTGCCGGTGAAGAGGAAGGGCTGGCCGGCGCCACCGCGCGCCAGGCCCGAGCCGCCGCCGGTGAGGCGGATCTGATCGTATTTGTTGTTGACGCGCGTGATGGCACGTCGGCCCTGGATGACGAGATCCTGTCTTGGCTGCGCAAGCTTGCGCGGCCCACGTTGCTGTTGATCAACAAGATCGACGGAACGGACGAACATGCCGTTCGTTCGGAATTTGCCCGTTATGGGTTCAGCGAGATGTTGATGATCTCTGCCGCGCACCGGCAGGGTATCGATGACCTGGTTGATGAGATCGTCGAGCGCTTGCCGGAAGAGGGCACAGCCGAGACGCTGGACAACGACCCGGATCGCATCCGTATCGCCTTCGTTGGCCGCCCGAACGTGGGCAAGTCGACGCTGGTCAACCGCATCCTCGGCGAGGAGCGGATGATTGCCTCCGAAGTGCCCGGCACCACCCGCGATTCGATCGCGGTGGATCTGGAGCGCGACGGGCAGCTGTACCGTCTGATCGATACCGCCGGCCTGCGCCGCAAGTCACGCGTGGACGAGGTGGTGGAGAAGTTCAGCGTGGTCAAGACGCTGCGCTCGATCGAGCAGTGCCAGGTGGCGGTGTTGATGCTGGACGCCCACGAAGGTGTGACCGATCAGGATGCCAGCGTGTTGGGCGCGGTGCTCGATGCCGGTCGCGCGTTGGTCATTGCGATCAACAAGTGGGACGGTTTGAGCGAGTATGACAAGCAGCAGGCCGAGACCCTGTTGTCGTTGAAGCTGGGCTTCGTGCCATGGGCCGAGAATGTGCGGATTTCCGCACTGCATGGCTCGGGCCTGCGTGAGCTGTTCAAGGCAGTGCATCGCGCGCATGCCTCGGCGACGCACGAATTCAGCACGGCCGAAGTCAACAAGGCGCTGGAAGTGGCCTATGAAGCCAATCCGCCGCCGAGCATCCGTGGCCACGTCTCCAAGCTGCGTTACGTGCACCCGGGTGGCAGCAATCCGCCGACCTTCATCGTGCACGGCACGCGCCTGAAGGAGCTTCCGGATTCGTACAAGCGCTATCTGGAGAACTTCTTCCGCAAGCGTTTCAAGCTGGTGGGTACGCCAGTGACCTTCCTGTTCCGTGAGGGTGCCAACCCGTACGAGGGCAAGAAGAACGTGCTGACGGATCGCCAGGTCAAAGCCAAGCGACGCCTGATGAAGCACGTCAAGGGCAGGAAGTGACTCAGGCCCGGGACGCGGTTCAGGCGTACTGGGTGATGTAGACAAAAGCGGCCGGAAGGCCGCTTTTGTTTTTGGTGTATTGAGTGGGGTAGGGCGTTCGATTTGGGCGACGTTCCCACTAAATGATTTCGTCATTCCCGCGCTGGCGGGAATCGCTCTTGCTCTTGCTTGTAGAGAGACGGCGTGAGTGCAATTGGACGGGCTACGGTGGATATCAAAGCAAAACCAGCCGCAGAAGCAGGAGCGGGAGCACAACCTGGAGCGATCCCCGCCTGCGCGGGAATGACG